>DASPSY010000064.1:0-27778 GCA_035623685.1 Gaiellaceae bacterium | reverse complement strand
CGTGCGAGGGCGACCCGCTGCTGCATCCCGCCGGACAGCTGGTGCGGATAGCGCTTGCCTGCATGCCCGAGCCCGACCAGCTCGAGCAGCTCGCCGACGCGCTTCCGCCGCTCCGCTCGCTTGTTCTTCCGGATCCGCAGGCCGAACTCGACGTTCTGCTCGGCCGTCATGTTCGGGAAGAGGCTGTAGGCCTGGAAGACCATGCCCATGTCGCGCTTGTTGGGCGAGACGCGCGTGATGTCCTTGCCCTCGATCACGACGGAGCCGGAGTCCGGCCGGTCGAAGCCGGCGACGAGGCGCAGCGCGGTCGTCTTGCCGCAGCCGGACGGCCCGAGCAGCGAGAGGAACTCGCCCTGCTCGAGCGCGATGTCGATGCTGTGCAGCGCCACGAACGAGCCGAATGCCCTGCGGAGGCTGCGGAGCTCGAGGTACGGCATCAGCTCCCCACCGCCACCGCGCTCGAGCGCTGGCGCCCTCGCCCGATGAACAGGAGCGCGAGCATGGCGGCCCAGGTTATCCCGAAGCTGATCAACGCGAGCGCCGAGGGCGCGTACGCCTGCGACTCGTTGACGAGCTCGATGTAGATCGGGAACGTGTTGAACTGCGCGAGACTCGCGATCGTGAACTCGCCCATCACGATTGCGAGCGTGAGGAACGAGCCGCCGAGTGCCGCGACCCGGATGTTGGGCAGGATCACGCGCACGATCGTCGTCCACCAGCTTGCGCCGAGGCTCTGGGACGCCTCTGTCAGCGTGTGCACGTCGATCGCGCGATAGCCCGCGTCCAGCGAGAAGAACATGTACGGGAACGCGATGATCACGTACGCGGCGACGAGGAAGCCGTACGGCTCGTCGTAGAACCACGTCGGCGAGCCCTTGTAGAGATTGAGCAGCCCGACGACGAGGACGATCGGCGGGACGACGAAGGGGATCAGGGCCATGAAGCCGATCACCGGGCGCAGCCTCGGGAGCTTCAGGTGAACCCAGTAGACCGTCGGCACGAGCAGCACGAGGCTGAGCACGATCGTCTCGAGCGCGAGGATGAACGAGAGCCGGATCGTGTGCCAGAACTGGGGGTCGTGGATGATGAACGAATAGGCGGCGCTGCTGCAGCACTTCCCGGTCTGGATGTCGCGGAGGCTGAACAGCAGCGTCGCGACCAGCGGGATCAGGAAGTACGCCGCCCCGATGAACAGCCAGACGACCGCCGAGGGAGCGATCCGGCGCCTCATCGCATCCACCGCGCCGAGCGTCGCTGGAGCGGGACGTAGACCAGCATCATGCCCGCGAGGACGACGAACATCCCGAACGCGAGCGCCTGCGCGAGGTGCGGATTCGAGAAGACGTTGCCGGTGTAGTACGCGCCGATCGTGATCGGCACGAGCGGCAGGCCACTGCCGGAGGTCAGGGCATAGGCCGTGGCGTACGCGGAGAACGCGTTGCCGAACAGGAGGATGAACGCACCGAGGAACGAGGGCATGAGCACGGGGATGCCGACCCGGCGCCAGTACTCGAACGAGCTCGCGCCGAGGTTCGAGGCGGCTTCGCGCCACTCACGCCGCAGGCCGTCGATCGCGGGCGCGATCACGAGGATCATCAGCGGGATCTGGAAATACATGTAGACGATCTCGACACCCGTCTGGCCGAAGATCGTGAACCCGTGCCGGTACAGGTCGTAGTTGAACTGGTTGCGCAGGAAGTTCGTGACGACGCCGATCGTGCCGAGGGTGGCGATGAAGGCGAACGCGAGCGGGATGCCGGCGAAGTTCGCCGCGACGCCCGAGAAGGTCGTGAACGAGGTCCTGATGAACCGCGGCGTCCCGTCCCTGATCGCGGCGTAGGCGATCAGGACGCCGAGGATCGCACCGCCGGCGGCGGTGATCAGGCTGACCTCGATCGTCAGCCAGTACTCGTGAAGGTACGGCTGGTGGACGATCGCCCTGATGTTGTCGAGCGTGGCGGAGCCGTCGACGCTCTTGAACGCGCCCGCGATGACCTCTGCTGCCGGAATGAACAGGAACGCGAGTGCGTACGCGAAGAACGGGAGGACGCCGAGCCAGGCGAGCGGCGGGCGCCTCCGGCCGGACCGGACCGTCCGATCCGGCTGGAGGACGCTCGATGCCTCAGCCTGGCTGGCCAGAGACCGACAACCTCAGATCGTCGGCCACTCGGCGGCGATCTTCGCCTTCGCTGCCGATTGCTGCGCGTCGTTCGCGAAGTGGACGTTCTTGTAGTACTTCGCCGGCGGCAGCGCCGCGAGCAGCTTCTTCGGGATAACCTTCCGCTTCGCGAGGTCGGCGAACCGGACCGGATGCGAGAAGCCGGCGAGCCAGAGCAGCTGCCCCTGGTCGGAATAGAGGAACTCCTCCCAGAGCCTCCCCGCGTTCGGGTGCGGCGCCGTCAGGTTGATCGCCTGGACGTACTGCGACGCGTAGACACCCTTCGGGTCGATCACGGTGTGCCAGTTCGCCGCCGGGAACTCCTTCTTGTAGCCGATGTTGAGGTAGTCCCAGTCCATCACGATCGGCGTCTGGCCGGAGGCGACGGTCTGTGGCGACCCCTGCACCGGGATGAAGTTCCCCGCGTTCTTCAGATCGCGGAAGAACTGGATTCCCGGCTCGATGTTGTTCACCGAGCCGCCGTTCGCGAGCGAGGCCGCGAAGACGCCGGACACGGCCGAGTTCGAAGTGAGCGGGCTGCCGTTCAGCGCCACCTGGTTCTTGTAGGCGGGCTTGAGCAGGTCCTTGAACGTCTTCGGCGCCGGGTGGACGAGGTTGGCGTTGTAGCCGATCGAGATCGCGCCCCAGTAGTCGCCGTAGAAGCGCCCCCTGGCGTCCTTCAAGCTCGCCGGGATCGTCTTCCAGTTCTTCACCTTGTACTGCGCGTACAGCCCCTGGGCCGCCCCCTGCACCGCGAACGACGGGCCGACGTCGACTGCGTCCGGCGCGCGGTTGTCGCCCTTGAGCGAGACGATCGCCTGGTTCTCCTGTGCGGAGGTTCCCTCCGGGTTCGCGTCGGTGAGGCCGAGGCCATACTTCTTCTGGAAGGTGTCCATGATCGCCCCGTAGTTCGCCCAGTCGCGCGGGCAGGCGATGATGTTCAGGTGGCCTTCCTTCTTCGCAGCCTTGATCAGCTGCTTCATCGGGATCCCCTCGGAGGTCAGTCGCTCCGACTCGGCCTTGACCGCCGCAAGGGCGGCGGACGGGCCGGTGAGGATCGTCAAGCCGGCCGCCGCGGCGGCGCTCCTTCGGAGCATCGAGCTCCGGCTCATCGACTCTTCTTCCAGCTTGCGCCAGAACTCTTCGTCGTGAGCTTCGTAATCTTCCATGTACCCCCTCCAGGGTCCTCGGGATGGTGGACCCACGATCCTAGGTGTCGCGCGGATCCGAATCAATGACGAACTGGTGAACGTCTGGCGGCGGTCTAGGGTTCACTGGTCGTGAGTCACAGTGCCGACCCCTTCGCCGCCACGGGACCCTGGCTGAAGTGTGCGCTCCACGCGCACACGACCCGATCCGATGGCGATCTTACCCCGGAGGAGCTCGTCGACCTCTACGCGCGGGCGGGATTCGATGTGCTCGCGATCACGGACCACTGGCTGCGTACCGAGGCGTCGTCCACCGAGCGGCTGCTCGTGATCCCGAGCTCGGAGCTGAGCTGTCTTCTCCCCGACGGCGGCCACGGCCACCTGCTCGGGATCGGGATCGACGTCGACCCCATGGAGTTCGTCCGCACCCGACCGGACCTTGCCGCCGCTTCGGCGTGGGTCGCCGGACGCGGCGGCGTCGCCTTCCTCGCGCATCCGTACTGGACCGGCGCGGCGGCGGGCGGGCTCGAGCTCTGTGACGGGCTCGCCGGAATCGAGGTCTACAACGCCGGCTGCGAGCTCGAGACCGGGCGCGGTCTCTCGACCGTCCACTGGGACGAGCTGCTCGCCCGTGGATCGCGCTGCTACGGGATCGCCGCGGACGACTGCCACCGCGGCGAGGTCGACAGCCGCTTCGCCTGGGTGTGGGCGCGCGTCCGCGAGCACTCGCAGGCGGCGGTGCTCGAGGCGCTCGCCACGGGCTCGTTCTACAGCTCCACTGGGCCTACGATCGAAGCACTCACGGTCGAGGACGGGACCATCGAAGTGCGCTGCAGTCCGTGTGCGCGCGTGACGCTGTGCACCGAGGCACAGCGCGGTGCGTCGGTCGGTGCCGGCGCGACCGGCTACCGGTTCAGGGGCGAGGCCCTTTCTGAGACGGACGCCGGTGAGCTCACACGTGTCCGGCTGCAGCGACCACGGGTCGCGTCGTTCGGGCGCGTCGAGCTCGTCGACGCGTGCGGTCGCAAGGCGTGGACGAACCCGCTGTGGTGACCGACGCACGCGCAGCCGCGGTGACGCAGCTCTCCGAGCGCTCGTTCGACCTGCTCGTGATCGGGGGCGGGATCATCGGCGCGAGCGTCGCAGCCGAAGGAGCACGAGCGGGGCTCGCGGTGGCGCTCGTCGATCGCGGCGACTTCGCCTCGGGCACGTCGAGCGCGTCGTCGAAGCTGATCCACGGCGGGCTCCGCTACCTCAGGCTCGGCGACGTCGGGCTCGTGCGCGAGGCGCACCACGAGCGCCGCCTGCTGATGCACGTCGTCGCACCCCATCTCGTCAGGCGCTTGCCGTTCCTGCTCCCGCTCTACCGGAACGGCCCGTACGGACCGGTGACGATCCAGACCGGGCTCGTGCTCTACGCGGCGCTTGCACGCTCGCGCCTCAGCCGGCTCGTCTCGCCGGAGCGCGCATGCGAACGGGTGCCGGCGCTGCGTCTCGACGGCCTGCGCTGGTGCGGGCTTTACGCAGACGCGGAGACGCACGACGGCCGGCTCTGTCTCGCGAACGTTCGGGCGGCCGCGGACGCGGGAGCGACCGTCCTCAACTACGCGGACCTCCGCAGGCTCAGAATCGCGCAGGGCGCCGTCGTCGGCGCGGACGTCGAGGTCGACGGACGGGAGCTCGCCGTCTCGGCGCGTGCCGTCGTCAACGCGACCGGACCGTGGGTGGACGTCGTGCGCAGGTTCGAAGACCCGAACGCCAGCCCGACGATCAGGTTGAGCAAGGGAGCACACTTGCTCCTCCGGCTCGAGGAGCCGTGGACGGCCGCGCTGACGATCCCCCACGACAAGGTGCGCGTCTCGTTCGCGGTGCCGTGGGAGGACATGCTCTTGCTCGGCACGACCGATCACCTCTACGACGGCGAGCCGACCGCGGTCGAGGCAAGCGACGCAGAGGTGGCGCAGATCCTCGACGAGGCGTCGGTCGCGGTCGCTGCGGAGCTGCTGCGCCCCGAGTCGATCCGCTCCACGTATGCAGGCCTCCGCGTCCTGCCCGGCGGAGACGGCCAGACCGCCAGCGCACGCCGCGAGACCGTGTTCCACCGCGGCTCGGCCGGCATGCTGAGCGTGGCCGGCGGGAAGCTCACGACCTACCGTCGCATCGCGCTCTCGGCGCTGCACGGGCTGCGCGCCGAGCTCGCGCTGCACCGTCTCGACCGCCGGCCCGTTCCCCTCCCCGGCGCGGTCGAGCCCGCGGACGCGGCGCGGGCGCTCGCGCGACACAGACCCGGGCTCGACGCGGCAGTGCTCGCGAACCTCGTCCACCTCTACGGCTCGCACGCGGAGCGCGTCCTCGCTCTGACGGACGAGCGCCCGGACCTCCTGAACCGGCTCCACCCCGACGGGCCGGACATCGCCGCGCAGGCCGTCTATGCGCGGGATGCGGAGTGGGCGTTGCGGACCGACGACGTGCTGCGGCGACGGACGACGCTCACCTACCGAGGACTGGCGGACGACGAGACGGCAGACGTCGTCGACAAGCTGCTTCGAGGAGGAGACGAGGTACGCCCGCTCAGGCGTTCGACTCGGCAAGCCGGCGCGTGACGCGCGCCACCGCGCGCGCGAGCTCGGCCGAGGCTTCCGCGTCGCCCGCGACCGCCGACGACACGCGACCGCGGACACCGTCCGCGAGCAGCACGACCTGGTCAGCACACGCGGCGACCTCCTCCGGCACGTCGATCGTGCGCCGTCGGGCCTCGTCGCTCCGCGAGTCCATGAAGGCCGTGTAGGCGGCGGCGTCTTCGTCGGCGAGCTCGGCGAGCCGTGCGACGAGCGCACGTGCACGGACGACAGACGCCTCGTCATCGGCGAAGCGCGCTGCGAGCTCGGCCAGCGCCGCGGCGAGCGCGCCCGTCAGCGCGGCGACCGATCCGCTCGCCGGCGCGGGCGTGCGCGCGCCGACCGCGTCGAGCAGCTCGTCGACGCGGAGCTCGCTAAGCGACATGTCCGGCCGCCGTGCGCGTGTGCCGGTAGAAGTCGACCGGCAGCGGCGCGAGCGGCGTGTTTCCGAGCACGAGGTCTGCGGCCTTCTCGGCCAGCATCATCACCGGCGCGTAGATGTTCCCGTTCGTGACGTACGGCATCGCCGACGCGTCGACCACCCGTAGCCCGTCGAGGCCGCGAACGCGCACGGTCGCGGGATCGAGCACCGACAGCTCGTCGACTCCGAGCCGGCACGTGCACGAGGGATGGAGCGCGGTCTCGGCGTCGCGGGCGACCCAGTCGAGGATCTCCTCGTCGGTCTCGACGGCCGGGCCGGGCGAGAGCTCGCCGGCGTTGAACGGCTCGAACGCCGGCTGCGTGAGGATGCGGCGCGCGCAGTGGACCGCCTCGACCCATTCCCGCCGGTCCTGCGCGGTCGAGAGGTAGTTGAACCGCAGCGCCGGATGCACACGCGGATCCCGGGAGGTGATCTTCACCGAGCCTCGCGCATCGGAGTACATCGGGCCGACGTGCACCTGGTATCCGTGGCCCTGAGGCGCGCTGCCGTCGTAGCGGATCGCGATCGGGAGGAAGTGGAACATCAGGTTCGGGTAGTCGACGTCCTCGTTGCTGCGGATGAACCCACCTGCCTCGAAGTGGTTGGTCGCGCCGGGGCCCGAACGGAAGAAGAGCCAGCGAAAGCCGACGGCCGGCCGGTTGCGCCACTTCATCGCGGGCGCGACCGACACGGGTTGGTTCGACGCGTACTGGACGTAGACCTCGAGGTGGTCCTGGAGGTTCTCGCCGACTCCGGGGAGGTCGTGGAGGACGTCGATTCCGAGCGACTCGAGCTCCGCGCGGTTGCCGACGCCGGAGAGCTGGAGGAGCTGCGGCGAGTTGATCGCGCCCCCGCAGAGCAGGACCTCGGCCGCGCGCGTCGTCCGCGTGCGTCCGCGCTCGACGAACTCGACTCCGGTCGCGCGCGTCCCGTCGAAGAGGATGCGCGTGACGAACGCGCGGCAACGGACCTCGAGGTTGTCGCGCGACATCACCGGATGCAGGTACGCGCGCGCCGCACTGAGCCGGCGCCCGCGGTGGATCGTCCGGTCGAAGGCGGCGAAGCCTTCCTGCCGATAGCCGTTGACGTCGTCCGTCAACGGGTAGCCCGCTTGCTGGACCGCTCCGAAGAACGCGCCGAACAGCGGGTTCTCCACAGGCCCACGCTCGAGCACGAGCGGGCCGTCGTCGCCTCGGAAGTCGTCGCCCCCGGCGAGGCACGTCTCCATCCGCTTGAAGTACGGCAGACAGTGGGCGTAGTCCCACGCCTCCATGCCCGGGTCCGCTCCCCAGCGTTCGAAGTCGAGCGGGTTACCGCGCTGGAAGATCATCCCGTTGATGCTGCTGGAGCCGCCGAGCACCTTGCCGCGCGCGTGGTAGATGCGCCGCCCGTGCATGTGCGGCTCGGGCTCCGACTCGTACTTCCAGTCGTAGAGGCCATTCCCGATCGGGAACGAGAGCGCCGCCGGCATGTGGATGTAGACGTCCCACGAGTAGTCGAGACGTCCCGCTTCGAGCACGAGCACGCGGTTCGAGGCGTCGGCGCTCAGCCTGTTCGCGAGCGCGCAGCCCGCCGAGCCGCCGCCGACGATGACGAAGTCGTATGCCCGTTCGCTCACGAGAGGACGACCGTCTGCAGCTCGGTGAACGACTCCATCGGGCCTGCGCCGCCGACGCGGCCGACGCCGCTCGCGCTGCCGGCGCGACCGCCGAACGGCAGATGGCTCTCCCAGTAGTTGGACGACTCGTTGACGTTCACCCAACCGGTGCGCACGCGGTCGGCGAACTCGAGCCCACGCGTCAGGTCCGCCGTGAAGATCGCGGCGAGCAGGCCGTACGGCGACGCGTTGGTCAACTCGATTGCGTGGTCGAGCGAGTCGATCGCGACGACGGGGGCGACGGGGCCGAACGTCTCCTCCTGCGCGACGAGCGACTCGGAAGAGACACCGTCGAGGATGGTCGCCTGCCAGTAGAGATCGGTCGGGTAGCCGTCCGCGCGGGAGCCGCCGGCGACCACCGAGGCGCCGCGCTCGACGGCGTCCCCGACGTGCTCGTCCATCTTCGACGCGACCGGCGCGTTGTTCAGCGGCCCGAGCGTCGTCTCGTCCGCAAACGGATCGCCGAGCACGACGCGCTCCGCAACGAGACGCGCCAGCCGCGCGACGAACTCCTCGCGGACGTCACGGTGCACGAGCAGCCGCTCACCCGCCGTGCAGCTCTGTCCCGCACAGAGGAAGCAGGCGGTGACGGTCGCTTCGGCGGCCGCGTCGAGATCCGCGTCCTCGAGCACGACCACCGGCCCGTTGCCGCCGAGCTCGAGCACGAGCGCCTTGCCCGCCGCGGCCTCGGCGACCTTGCGCCCCGTCACCGTCGAGCCGACGAAGCCGAGGCCGTGCGTGCCGGGGTTGCGCGCGACCTCGTCGCCGACGACCGCGCCGGGGCCTGTGACGAGGTTGAAGACGCCGGGCGGCAGATCGGCCTCGGCGATGCACTCGGCGAGGGTGATCGCGGCAACAGACGTCGTCGTCGCCGGCGTCCACACGACCGTGTTGCCGCACGCGAGCGCCGGGGCAATCAGCTCGGCCGGCATCGTGTACGGCCAGTTCCACGGCGTGATCACGCCGACGACGCCCCGCGGCCTGCGGACGAGCAGGGCCCGCTTGCCGGGCGAGAACGAGTTCGCGAGCCTGCCCTCCAGCCGCTTTCCGTCCTCGGCGGCCATGCGCCAGTAGAGGACGAGCTCGTCGACCTCCTCGTACGACTCCGCGTGCAGAGGCTTGCCCTGGTCGAGCGTGAGCGTCCGCGCGAGCGCGTGGCGGCGCCGCTCGATCTCGTCGCCGATCCGGTGCATCGCCGCGGCGCGGTCGAAGGGGGTCAGCCTCGACCAACCCTCGGCCGCATCGTTCGCGGCCGCGATCGCGCGGCGCGCGTCGTCTCGATCTCCGTCGGGGACGTCGCCGATCGCCTCGCCCGTTGCGGGCGATTCGGCGGCAAACGTCGCCCCCGAGGCCGCGCCGACCCACTCGCCGCGGACGAACATCTCCATCAGTCGCCGAGCTCCCTGCGGCGCCGGTCGACGTACGCCTTCAGTTCCTCTTTCAGCCCGTCGTCGATCGGCGGCTGCTCGTATTCCTCGAGCGTCTTCTGCCAGATCTCCGTGGCTCGCGCGGCTGCGTCGCGGCCGCCGTTGCGCGCCCAGCGCTCGTAGTTCTCTGTCGACGAGAGCAGCGGACGGTAGAAGCACTCGCGGAAGCGCTCGAGCGTGTGGGCGGCGCCGAGGAAGTGACCGCCCTGCCCGACCTCCTGGTGCGCGGAGTACGCGAGCGTCTCCTCGTTCACCTCGAGCGGCTTGAAGACCTCGTTCAGCATCCGAAGCGTCTCGACGTCGACGACGAACTTCTCGTAGCAGGAGACGAGCGCGGACTCGAGCCAGCCGGCGGAGTGGAGGACGAAGTTCGTCCCCGCGAGGAACGTCGGCCAGAGCGACATCATCGACTCGTAGCCCGCCTGGGCGTCGACCACCTGTGACGACGTCAGCGCACCGCCGCCGCGGAACGGCAGGTTGAAACGACGCGCGATCTGGCCGGTGCAGAAGAGACCGACGGCCGACTCGGGTGTCCCGAAGCTCGGCGAGCCCGACTGCATGTCCGTGTTCGAGAGGAACGAGCCGAAGACGACGGGACATCCGGGCCGGATCGTCTGCACCAGCGCGATCCCCGCGAGCGCCTCGGCGATCTGCTGCGCGAGTGCCGAGACGATCGAGACCGGCGACATCGCACCCATCAGCAAGAACGGCGTCACGATCGTCGGCTGGTTCGCCTTCGCGTACTCGAGCAGCGCAGCGAGCATCCGGTCGTCGTAGCGGAGCGGCGAGTTGACGTTGATCAGCGACACGATCGCCGGCGTCTGCTCGAGCGACTCGCGCCCAAACACCATCTCGGCCATCGCGATCGTGTCCGCCGCGTTCGGCCCGGAGGTGACCGAGCCCATGAACGGCTTGTCGGACAGGGTCAGCAGCGCGTACACCATGTCGAGGTGCCGCGAGTCGAGGGGCTTGTCGTTCGGCTCGCAGATCGTCCCTCCGGGCGAGTCGAGCTGTGGGAACGACTGCGCGAGCTTGACGAGGTTCTCGAAGTCGCGGTAGGTGGCGTCGCGCCGCTCGAGACCCTCGCGCACGAACGGGCAGCCGTACACCGCGGCGAACACCATGTGGTTCCCGCCGATGTGCACGGTCCGCTCGGGGTTGCGCGCCTGGAGGTCGAACTCGGCCGGCGCCTTCGCCACCTGCTCGAGGATCCAGTCGGGATCGAACTTGACGAGGTCGCCCTCGACCTGTTGCCCGGCCTTCGCCAGGTAGTCGAGCGCCTCGGGATGGAGGAAGTCGATGCCGAGCTCGCTGACGATCCGCCGCCAGCCGCGGTCGAGCTCGTCGAGCGCCGCGTCGTCGAGGATCTCGTACCGAGGCAGCTCGTTGATCAGCACGTCATCTTCCGGGTTGCGATGAGTCGCTCGAGCGCAGACTCGAGTCCGTCCTCCCCAGTCTCTCGGACCGTGAGCGGCAGCCGAAGCAAGACGGCTGCGCGTTCCGCCGCGTCTTGCAACTCCGGCGTCGGCCGCTGTGCGAGCCAGACGACGCGCGTGTAGTTGCGGAAGTACTCGTCACGCAGCTCGGGGTGCCGGTCGAGGCCGAGCCCGCGCACGACGACGCGGTCGAACGCCTTGACGAGGAAGTCCGTCAGGAAGTACGTGCCCGGCTCCTCGGCCATCATCTCCCGCACGTCCTCCCGCCCGAAGACGTCGTAGCAGTGCGCTCCCTCGAGGCGGGCGTAGCCGTCGAGCGCACCGCGGGTCCCGCAGTCCGCGTACGCGACGACGACGTCGTCCTCGCCCGCCGCCTCGGCCACCGCGGATGCGATCCGCTCGGGCCGGCTGTGCAGCTCCGGGGGCAGCGGACGGACTTCCAAGTCCCAGCCGCGCCGCTCCGCGATCGACTTGATGTGCAGCGCCAATGCTCCGCACGCGACCACGGTGGTCGTCATGCCGGGAACGCGAGCTGGTCGACGAACAGGTCGTTGAAGTCCGTGCGGCCCGAGAGCTCGACGTACTCCACCTCGTCGAGCACCGCGTTCGCGGCGGCGCGCTCCGTGACGGAGAGTGCGGCGATCTTCGCTCCCTCGCCGGCGACGTTCCCGGCGGAGACGATGCGCGTCAACGGCAGCTTCGGCACGAGGCCGATCCGCACCGCGCTCGCAGGCGTGAGGTACGAGCCGAACGAACCGGCGAGCAGGACCTGCGAGACCTCCTCGGGTTCGACGCCGAGCTCGCGGCAGAGGATCGTCCAGCCGGTCGCGATCGACGCCTTCGCGAACTGCAGCTCGCGGACGTCGCGCTGCGACAGGAAGATCTCGTCGGTCAGATGGAAGACGTTCTCCTCGCCGATTCGCCCGAGCCGGTCGGACGAGCCCTGGACGAACCGTCCCGAGAGATCGAGCACGCCCGACCCGACGAGCGCCGACACGGCGTCGACGAGCCCGGAGCCGCAGAGACCGACCGGCTCGACGTCGCCAATCACGGTGAGCTCGACATCGCCGTCGACGATGCGCACGCCCTCGATCGCGCCCTCGGACGCGCGCATCCCACAGCGGATCTGCGCCGCCTCGAACGCAGGCCCAGCCGGCGCTGCGCACGCGACCGCCCGGTCCGCTGAGCCGAGGACGATCTCCGAGTTCGTGCCGACGTCGATGAACAGGCGCACGCGACGGTCGAGCGTCAGACCTGTCGCGAGCAATCCGGCGACGATGTCCGGTCCCACGTACGCGCCCATCGCGGGAAACACCACGGCGGGCGCGCGTGCGTGCACCTGGACGCCGAAGTCGGAAGCCGTCGCCTCGGGGAGCCGCCGCGCGGCGATCGTGAACGGCGCCATCGACAGCGGCTCCGGATCGATCCCCAGCGCGATCTGGACCATCGTCACGTTGCCCGCGACCACGATCTCGTAGACGTCCGCCGGATCGACTCCGCCCTCGTTGCACACCTCGCGCGTCAGCGACTCGAGCGTCTCGTGCGCACGTGCACGGAGCACACCGAGCGCCTCGGGGTCGAGCATCGTCGCGGAGATACGAGAGATGACGTCGGCGCCGAACTGCTGCTGCGCGTTGAGGACGGAGCGCACGCCCTCCGGCTGTCCCGTCTCGAGGTCGAGCAGCGTCGCCACGACGGTCGTCGTGCCGAGGTCGAAGGCGATCGCGTGCCTGCGCGACGACGTGTCGCCCGGCTCGACGTCGATCAGCACGTCGTCGCAGAGCACTGCGGTCACCTTCCAGTCCGACTCGCGCAGCGTCCGGCCGAGCCCACGGACGAGGTCGAGCGGCACGCGCAGCTCGACATCGTCCATCGCCGCGAGCACGCGCTCGAGATCCGACACCTGGTCCTCGAGCGTCGGCTCTTCCAGCTCGAGATAGCGCTTCTGTACAGCCGGCCGGAGGATCACGTGGCGTCCGACGCCTGCGAGCGCTGCCTTCGGCCTCGTCTGTAGCGGCGGGACCTCGACGGTCAGGTCGTCGTGCGCGAGCGCGCGGCATGCGAGCCGCCAGCCTGCGTTCAGCTCGTCCGTCGAGAACGCACGAGGATCGACCGGCGTCACCGGCACATAGCCGGAGACGACGCGGACCTTGCACTTCTTGCACGTGCCGTGCCCGCCGCACGTCGAGTCGATCGCGACGCCGTTCCAGCTTGCTGCGTCGAAGATCGTCGTCCCGGCGAGTACGCGCGTCTCGCGCAGCGTCTGGTCCTCGGCGCGTTGGAGGAAGCGCAGGCGGACACGGTCGGGATGCGACTCGGGCAGCTCGACCGAGGGCTCGACGCTCAACTCGCTGCCGCCTGCTTCTGCCGGAACATCGCGATCCAGCGTGCGCCCCATTCGTCGCGGCCGAGCAGGAAGTCGCCGGCGCGCACTGCCTCGACGCACTGCGGCGAACGGGCGTCCATGATCGCACTCGTCAGTCCGTGGCTCTGCGCGACGGACAGGAACGCCGCGCCGAGCGTATGGCGTCCCGGAAGGCCGAACGAGGTGTTCGACGCCCCGCAGATCGTGTTCACGCCGAGTGTCTCGCGGATCAGCCGAACCGTCTCGAGGAACAGGGTCACGGCCCGCGGCTCCGCGCCGACGGGCATCGCCAGCGCGTCGATGACGACGTCCTCGGGCGGAATGCCGTGATCGCCTGCCGCGGAGACGATCTTCTTCGCGACCTCGCACCGGCGCTCGGGCTCCATCGGGATCTCGTCGTCGTTGGCGAGGCCGATCACCGCCGCGCCGTGACGCGCGACGAGGGGGAGGATCGCCTCGAGCCGCTCGTCCTCGCCTGTCACCGAGTTGACGAGCGCCTTGCCGTCGTACGCGTCGAGACCGGCCTCGAGCGCCTCGATCACCGACGAGTCGATGCAGAGCGGCAGGTCGGTGAGCTCCTGCACGAGCGGGATCGCCTGCGCCATCAGTCCGACCTCGTCCGCGAGGGGATCCCCGACGTTGACGTCGAGCATGTCGGCGCCGCCCGCGAGTTGCTCGGGCACGTCGACGTCGAGCTGGGACAGGTCGCCCGCCTGCAGCTGCGCCTGGAACGCCTTTCGCCCGGTCGGGTTGATCCGCTCGCCGACGATGCAGAACGGCTGCGCCGGGCCGATGACGACGGTCCTAGACCGTGAGCGGAGAACGGTATCCACTCAGCTCCCTCTCCGTTCGCGTCGGAATCTCGAGCCGCTCGCAGAGCTGCGCGATGCCGGCCTCGCGCCGGAAGCTGATCAAGTGCAGTCCGGCGACTCCCGGCAACGAGCGCGCATGCGCCGCGAGCTCGCACGCGAGGTCGAAGCACGCAGTCTCCGGATCGGCCGCGCGCTCGCAGCGTTCGATCGTCTCCGCGGGCACCGAGATGCCGGGCACGTGCTCGTCCATGTAGCGGAGAGATGTCGGCGAGCGGACGAGGCAGATCGACGGCAGCAGCGCGCAGCGCTCGGACAGTCCTTTCGCCACGGCTTCGGCCATGAACGCCGAGAGCCGTTCGGGCTCGAAGCCGACCTGAAGCTGAAGGAAGCGAGCGCCTGCCTGCACCTTCTTCAGCGCACGGTCGACGCGGTAGGCGTACGGCGGCGCGCCCGCATTCTCGACGGCGCCGAGGAAGAGATGCGGCGGCGGATCGAGCTTCCGACCCGAGAGGTACGTGCCACGCGCGAGCGCCGAGCCGAGCGCGAGCAGCTGGATGGAGTCCAGGTCGAACACGCGGCGCGCCTCCGGCTCGTCTCCGGCTGTGACGTCGTCGCCGGTAAGGCAGCAGATGTTCTCGACGCCGTGCATCGCCCCGCCGACGATGTCCGCTTCGAGGGCCAGCCGGTTGCGGTCGCGGCACGTGAGCTGCATGACGGGCTCCATGCCGAGCTGCTTCAGGGCGATCGCCACCGCCACCGGCGACGCGTGCGCGTGCGCCGACGTGTTGTCGGTCGCGTTCGTCGCGTCGACGTACTCCTCGAACGGCTCGAAACGCTCGCGCACGGCGTCGAGTCCGCCGGCGTTGACCGTCTGCAACTCGGCCGTCACGACGAAGCGGCCGGCCGCGAGCGCATCCTCAAGCCGAGACACGCCAACCCTCGGGGACGACCCTGTCCCGCTTCGAGAGGAAGTTCCGCCACGACGACGTTCCCCAGAGCCGGTTGTCGACGGGCGGCCGCAGGTCGTTGATCTCGTGCGCCCACGGAGTCTTCGGCGCACGCTCGACGGCCTTCACCCAGACGCAGCGCATCTCGGGCTTCACCTCGCAGCCCCCGTCGGGGCGAACACCGCCACACGGGCCGTTCCGCAGCGTCTTCGGACAGTTCATCGGGCACGTGAGACCCGTCGAGTGAAGGACGCACTGACCGCACATCTGGCAACCCCAGACGGGCTTCTTGACCGCGGCCTCGACGAGGGCGAGCGGCCCCATCACGCAGGCACGGCCGACCGCTTGCGCTCGATCAGATCCTTGGCGAGCCGGACGGCGGTGGACGCGTCCGCTGCGTAGCCATCCGCCCCGACGATGTCCGCGTACTCCTGCGTCACCGGCGCGCCGCCGACCATGACGATCACGTCGTTGCGGATTCCGGCCTTCGTCAACGCGTTGATGTTCGCCTTGAACATCGGCATCGTCGTCGTCAGGAATGCGGAGAAGCCCACGATGTCGGGCTCGTGCTCCTGCACCTTCTCGACGAACGTCTCGGGCGCGACGTTCACGCCGAGGTCGTAGACGGTGAAGCCCGCGCCTTCGAGCATGATGTTGACGAGGTTCTTGCCGATGTCGTGGACGTCGCCCTTGACGGTGCCCATCACGTATGTCCCGATCGGCTTCGCTCCTGTCTCCGCGAGCAGCGGGCGGAGGATGTCGAGCGCTCCCTGCATCGCCCGCGCGGCGATCAGCATCTCCGGGACGAAGAAGTCACCGCGCTCGAAGCGCGCACCCACTTCCTCGAGCGAGGGAATCAACGCGTCGTAGAGCATCGTCTCGGGTTCGAGCTCCGACGCGAGCCCTTCGTTGACGAGGTCTCGCACCTCCGGTGCGTTCCCGACGAGGGTGTTGTCGTAGAGGGCCCGGAGGATCTCTTCGTGGGTCATGCTGCACCTCGCTCGTGGTCGCGGTGGTCGAGACGCCGCTCGAGCGCGTGCGCCTCCTCGACGAGGAGCGGAGCGAGCTGCGCGATGCGCTCGGAGGTCAGGCGGCTCGTCGGTCCGGAGATGGAGAGCGCGGCGACGGCGTTGCCTGTCGAATCGAGCACGGGCGCGGCCATCGCGGAGAGGCCGAGCTCGAGCTCGTCGATGCTCGTCGCGTACCCGCGCGCACGAACCCTGCGCAGCACTGGCGTCAGCTTCGCGGCTTGCGAGAACGCGAGGAAGCACCTGCCGTTGGCCGCGAGCTCGAACGGCACCTTGCGGCCGACCCAATCCGTCGTCCCGACGAAGTGCGCCGTGTCCTCCTGCGCAAGATGCTCCACGCCCTCGGAGCCGGGGACCGCGAGGTTGACCGTCTCGCCGGAGGCATCGGCGAGCCGACGCAGGCCGGGCGCAGCGAGCTCGACGAGGCTCTGACCACCGTCTCGGTGCGCGTACCGCAGCAGCACCGGCCCGGGCGAGAGGCGGCGACGGTCGGCGGTGCGCTGGACGAGCCCGCGTCGCTCGAGCGCGCCGACGAGGCGAGAGGTCGTGCTCTTCGGGAGGCCCGAGTGCGCCGCGAGCTCGCCGACCGCGAGCGGCTCGCCGCTCTCGACGACGCGCACGAGCAGCTCCGCCGCCCGGTCGATCGCCTGTGTGCCGGTCTCCGCGCTCTTCATCTCACATCATGGAACAGCTGTTCCACACAAGATTCAAGCGGGCGCCCACCGGCCAGTCAAGTACGATCGCCGTCGTGTGGAGGGGCCCGGTCCGCTTCGCGTCGGTGGCGGGCTGTGTGGCTGCCTCGGCGCTGATGCTCGGGGGCGTCCCGCCGACCGCACGCAGCGACACGACGGAAGCGCCCGTCGTCACGAGGATCAGACCCGACTCGGGCCCGGCCACCGGAGGGACGAGGGTGACGATCAGGGGGAGCGGCTTCGTCGACGTGACGGCCGTGTCGTTCGGTTCCGCAAAAGCCGATCCCGCGACGTTCGAGCTGATCTCCCCCACCGTCATGCGCGCCTACTCCCCGCCGAACCCGGTCGGGACGCTCGACGTGACCGTCACGACCGCGGCCGGCACCTCGACACAGACCGTGGCCGACCTCTTCACCTACGACGCGCCGCCGGCGCACGACACCGTGCCGCCGACCGAGCCGAGGTCGCTGAAGGCACGATTCTCGTTCGGCTCGCTCCTCCTCAGCTGGCACCGCGCGACCGACAACGTGGGCGTGCGCCGCTACGTGCTGTACCGGAACGGAGTGGCGTTCAGGTGGATTTCGGGCAAGGCCACGCACGCGGCCCTCGACGACTTCCGTGCACTCGACCGCACGGTGTTCACGCTGCGCGCCTTCGACGCCGCCGGCAACGGCAGCGCCGCCTCGAACAACGTCGTGGTAAGGCCGCGCCTGCGCCCGCTCGACGCGCCGTTGCCGACACCACTCTGGGCGCTGAGGCTGTTCGGCTGGCAGACGGACGGCGGGCGCGGCGCACGACCGGCGGCGCCGATGCCGCTGCCCGCTTGGTACGGGCCCTGGAAGGCGTGGCGGCTGGCACCGTACGCGATCAGGCCCGAGACGGCGTGACGCGGATCCGCTAGGACGCGCGCTTCAGCTCGGCGACGATCGCAGGGACGATCTCGTGCAGGTCCCCGATCACCGCCCAGTCCGCCCGCTGGACGATCGGCGCGTTCCGGTCCTTGTTGATCGCGAGGATCCGTCTCGCCGCCTTGCAGCCGACGATGTGCTGGATCGCGCCGCTGACGCCGCACGCGATGTAGAGCTCCGGCGCGATCCGCGCGCCGGTCTGCCCGACCTGGTCGGCGTGTGGACGCCAGCCGAGGTTCGTCACGACGCGTGAGCCGCCGACGGCTCCGCCGAGCAGGTCGGCGAGCTCCTCGAGCTCCTCGAATCCCTCCTTGCTGCCGACGCCACGACCGCCGCCGACGACGACACGCGCCGTGTCGAGGCGGATCGCTCCGGCCGTCGGCTCCTCCCTCCGTACCACCCGGACGCGAAGGTGCTCGTCGGTGATCGACGGTTCGAGCTCCTCGACCTCCGTCGGCTCGCCTGTCGGCTCGGCCTCGACCGCGTGCGGTGCCATGGTCAGCAGCTTCGGCGAGCCGGCGAGGCGTGCCTCCTCGAGCAGGCTGCCTCCCCAGCGCTGGCGCGTGAGCAGCAACGTGTCGCGGTCGACGCTCGCGTCGACGCAGTTCGCGGCGAGCGCGACACCGAGACGTGCAGCAGCGTGGGCGAGCACCTCGTGGCCGCGGTCGGTCCCAGCGGCGACGACGACGTCCGGTTCCAGGTCGACGATCGCGTGCGCCCATGCCTCGGGTGCGTACTCGTCCAGCCCGACTCGATGGGCCCGGGCGACGTAGCCATCGACGTCCGCACCGTCGAACACGATCGCCTCGACGTCGTCACCGAGTCGCCGGGCAAAGGTGAGCGCCTCGAGCGAGAGTGGATCGGCGTCGACCACGCAGAGGATCACGACGCGACCAGCCCGAGCTCGCGCAGGACGGTTACGACGCGCGGCGCCGCGTCCGCACCGGTACCGAGCACCTCGACCTCGGTCTCGTCCTCCACGGGAACGACGAGGCGGATCAGCTCGAGCCCGCTCCCGCGCGGCTCGGGCGTGAGTCGCTCGATCTGCGTCTTCTTCGCGCGCAGCCGTCCGGGCAGAGACGGGTAGCGCGGCAGGTTGATCCCCTCCTTCACCGTCACGACCGTCGGGAGCGCGACCTCGAAGATCTCCCAGCCGCCGCCGGCCTCTCGCCGCGCAGTGAGCCGTCCGTCCGCGACCTCGATCCCCTTGATCCCGGTGACACAGGGGAGGCCGAGCTCGTGGGCGACGCGGACGCCGACCTGGTAGTCGCCGGAGTCGGCGGCCTCGTTTCCGAACAGCATCAGGTCGAACGGTTCGCCCTGCGCGCGGACCGCGTCGACGATCGAGGACGCGGTCGCCTCCGCACTCCACTCGTCGCCGTCGGTCTCGAGCAGGATCGCGGACTCGATCCCCATTGCCATCGCGTTCTGGAGCTGCTCGACCGCGGCATCGGGCCCGAGCGTCAGCACCGTGGTCGAGCCGCCGTGCGCCTCGACGAGCCGAAGCGCCTCCTCGACCGCGCACTCCTCGTGCGGCGAGATCGTGAACCCGAGCAGGCTCGTGTCGAGCGCGCGCGCGTCGGGGCGAAGCGTGATGCGCGCTCCGGTCTCCGGAACTCGCTTGATGCAGACCAGGACCCTCAACAGCGCACGCGCGTGTTCTCCGGGTCGAAGAGCGGGCGGCTGCCGCGCGCAGCTACGGTGACCGGGTAGCGGTCGCCCATGTACTGCACGAGCAACGACGTGCCTTCGCTCGCGTGCTCGGGCGGCAGGTAGGCGAGCAGGACGTGCTTGCCCACCGACGGCCCCGAGCCTGCGCTGGTCACGTACGAGCCGCGACCCTTCCGGTCGACGATCCGATCGCCATCGACGGTGAGGATCGGCTCGCGCCCGAGCATGTAGCGCTTGCGACCGTCCGTCGGAGATGTGTTGTCGTCCACCGTCAGCGTCGACAGGATCGCCGCAGGCTCCTCGTCGCGCTGACGGACGTGCGCCTCCTTGCCGACGAAGTCCGCGTCCTTGACCTTCGGACGCTGCATGTCCGCCTCGACCACGTTGTACTCGGACTCGAGCTCGGCGCCGAAGAGGCGGTAGCCCTTCTCGATGCGGCCGGTCGTCCCGTACACGCCGATCCCCGACGGGACGATCCCGAACCGCTGGCCTGCTTCCCAGATGCTGTCCCACATCGCCGCACCCTGCTCCATCGGCGCGTAGAGCTCCCAGCCGAGCTCGCCGACGTACGAGATGCGCGAGGCGAGCACGTGCACGGAGCCGATGTCGATCCATTTGCACCGCGCGAACGGGAAGCCCTCGTGCGAGACGTCGTCCGACGTCACCGACTCGAGCACGTCGCGCGCGCGCGGCCCCCAGAGGCCCAGCGTGCACCACGCAGACGTGACGTCATCGAGTGCGGCCGAGCCGTCCTCCGGCAGGCGATCCTCGAACCACTTCCGGTCGCGCGGGCCGTCTGCACCGCCGGTGACGACGCGGAAGACGTCGTCGTCGAGCCGCATGATCGTGAGGTCTGCCTTGAAGCCGCCGCCCCGGTCGAGGATCGGCGTGTAGACGACGCGGCCGCCGGCGACGTCCATCTCCGCGACCGCCACGCCTTGCAGGTACTCGAGCGCGCCGGCCCCGACGACGTCGAGGATCGCGAAGGCGGACAGGTCGATGATCGCGCAGCGGTCCCGCATCGCCAGGTGCTCGGCGTTGATGATCGGCGACCACCAGCGCGACTCCCACTCGGCCTCGCGCGGCATCACCCGGTCGCCGTACTCCTCCAGCAACGGAGCGTTGGACTCGTACCACCACGGGCGCTCCCAGCCGGCTGTCTCGTAGAAGACCGCGCCGAGCGTCTGCGCCCTCGCATAGAAGGGGCTGAGGCGGACCTCGCGATTCGACAGCCACTGCTCGAGCGGGTGGACGATCCCGTACGTGCGGTTGTAGCCCTCCGAGGAGCGCGCATCGACGTGACGCTTGGTCCGCTGGTGAGAGTAGAAGCGGGCGACGTCGGCGGAGTGGAGGTCGGTCTCCGGCGCGCCCTCGACGACCCACTCGGCCACCGACTCTGCGATCCCCGGCGCCTCCTTGATCCAGATCGCGGCCACGGACCAGAGGTTCTTCACCTCGGTCTCGCCGAGCAGCGGCATCCCGTCGGGCGTGAGCGACAGCAGCCCGTTGATCGCATGCCGGATACCGGCGCCCTCGACGGTGAGGACCTCGGGCATCAGCTCGAGCGCCTGCTCGAGCTGCGGGTCGAAGTCCTCGGACGTGAACGGCAGCTCGGTCGGCGAGAGCGCCGCCTCTTCGTTCGAGGGGATGTCGTCGGGGTCCATGAGGATCGGACGGTGGGCGTACGAGCCGACCTCCATGTCGCTGCCGTTCTGCCGCTCGTACATGTTCGTGTCGACGTCGCGGACGATCGGGAACGCGATCTCGCCCGGCGTCTCCTCGAAGAGCGGAATCGGCCCGACGCTGATCATCTGGTGCACGGCCGGCGTGAGCGGGATCGTTGCCCCCGCCATGCGCGCGATTCGCGGACTCCACACGCCGCAGGCGACGAAGACGTACTCGGTCTCGATCTCACCTCGGTCGGTGCCGACGCGGCACACGCGTCCCCGCTCGAGGCCGATGCCGGTCACCTCCGTGCTCGCGAGCACCGTGGCGCCGCGCCCTTCTGCGTACTCGCGCATGAGCGTGCCCGCCCGCAGCGAGTCCACCACCGAGACCTCCGGCGTGTAGAAGCCGCCGAGGATCACGCTCTTGTCGATGAAGGGGACGCGCTCGATCACCTGGTCCGGGGTCAGGAGCTCGCAACCCGGCTCGCCCCACGACAGCGCGGACGACATGCGCCGGTTCAGCTCCTCCATGCGCTCCTTCGTCCGTGCGACCTCGATCCCGCCGCTGATCGTCGCGACGCCGAGGTCGACGTACTGACGGTGGCTCTCCTTCGTCAGCGTCGTCATCTCCTTGGAGTGGTCGACCGGGAAGATGAAGTTCGACGCGTGCCCGGTCGAACCGCCGGGATTCGGGAGCGGCCCCTTCTCGACCACCACGAGATCCGTCCAGCCGAGCTTGGACAGGTGGTAGGCCAGGCTGTTACCGACGATGCCGGCGCCGACGATGACCGCGCGCGCCGACGACGGAAGGTCACTCACTGCGTCGCCTCCTCACAGGACGGTTCGGATCTCGCGCTCGAAGGTCGCGACGTGGCTCTCGGCAAGCTCGCGCGCACCCGTCGCGTCCCCCTGGTCGATCGCGCCGAGCAGGTCCCGGTGCTCGAACACGCTCTGCTCCAGATGCGGAAGGCGGTCGATCACGAGGTACCAGATCCGCAGCGACAGGTTGAGGTAGCGGTCGAGCGTCGACTCGAGGTACGGGTTACGGCTGCACCGGTAGACGTGGCGGTGGATGCGCGCGTCGAGGCGCATGAGCGCATCGCCGTCTGCGCCGTCGTGGAGCTGTTCGAGCTCGTCGACGAGCATCTTGCCCTCGGCACGGTCGTCGGCGGTCGCGTGCTCGGCCGCGCGGTAGGCTGCGTGCCCCTCGAGCCGCAGCCGCACGTCGGAGATCTGCGCGAGGTCGGTGATGTTGATCTCGGACACGAACGTGCCGCGCCGGGGATAGATGACGACGAGGTCCTCGAGCGCGAGCCGCTTCACCGCCTCGCGGATCGGCGTCCGCCCGAGCCCGAGCTCTCGCATGAGCGTCTCTTCCGTGAGGGCCGCGCCGGGCGGCAGGCCGAGCCGGACGATCCGGTCCCTCAACGCGACATACGCCTGTTCTGAGAGGGTCTGTTCGCCTCGCGCCGAGACTGATATATCTGTCTGCACAGCAGGCGCGATCCTAGCGTCCGGAGACGTCGAGCGGAAGGAGCACTCGTGACGACACAGATCCCGTCCTCGCTCGAGATCGCGCAGAGCGCAGCGCTGCGGCCGATCGCCGAGATCGCGGCCGACGCCGGCCTGCTCCCCGAGGAGGTGGATCTCTACGGGCGGTACAAGGCGAAGATCGACTTGTCGGTCCTCGACCGTCTCGCCGCCCGCCAGGACGCGAGGCTGATCGACGTCACCGCGATCACGCCGACGAAGGCCGGTGAGGGCAAGACGACGACGTCCGTGTCGCTCACGCAGGGGCTCGGGCACATCGGCAAGCAGCCGGTGCTCTGCGTGCGCGAGGCGTCGCTCGGGCCGGTGTTCGGGATCAAGGGTGGGGCCGCCGGCGGCGGCTACGCGCAGGTGGTTCCGATGGAGGACATGAACCTCCACTTCACGGGCGACATCCACGCGATCGGAGCGGCGAACAACCTGCTCGCCGCGATGATCGAGGCGCACATCCTCCACGGCAACGAGCTCGGGATCGATCCGCTCTCGGTCAGCTGGCGCCGGTGCGTCGACATCAACGACCGTTCGCTCCGCGACATCGTGATCGGCCTCGGCGGCCGCGCGAACGGGTACGTGCGCCAGACGGGATTCGACATCACCGCCGGCTCGGAGGTGATGGCGCTCGTCGCAGTCGCCGCGGACGTGCAGGATCTTCGCCGGCGCCTCGGCGCGATCACGGTCGCTCAGACCTTCGACGGCGAGCCCGTCACGGCCGAGCAGCTCCGCGCGGCTGGGGCGATGACGGTGCTGCTCAAGGAGACGATCAAGCCGAACCTCGTCCAGACACTCGAAGGACAGCCCGCGCTCGTCCACTGCGGACCGTTCGCGAACATCGCGCACGGGAACAATTCGCTGGTCGCGGACCGCGTGGCGCTGAAGCTCGGCGACTACGTCGTCACCGAGAGCGGCTTCGGCTCCGACATGGGGATGGAGAAGTTCTTCGACATCGTCTGCCGTGCCGGCGACCTCCGTCCGAACGCGGTCGTGCTCGTAGCGACCGTCAAGGCGCTGAAGCACCACGCCGGCGAGCCCGACGGCGGTCTCGAGGCGATCGAGGTCGGGGCGGCGAACCTCGCGCGCCATCTCGGCATCGTGAAGGAGTTCGGCCTGAAAGCGGTCGTCGCGGTGAACCAGTTCCCCGGAGACGGCGATGACGAGATCGACCGCGTCCGCGCCCTCGCGCTCGAGCACGGGGCGTACGCTGCAGAGGTGAACACGGCGTTCGAGGACGGGGGAGCCGGCGCCTCGGCGCTCGCGGAAGCCGTCGTCGCGGCGGCGGAGGAGCCGGCCTCCTTCGACTACGTCTACGCGTTGGATGCGCCGATCGAGGACAAGATCAGGGCGATCGCCACGCGCGTCTACGGCGCCGACGGGATCGAGCTCCTGCCCGCCGCGCGCACCAAGGTCGAGCAGTTCGTTCGGACCGGCATGGACAAGCTGCCGATCTGCATGGCGAAGACCCACCTGTCGCTGTCTCACGACCCCACGCTGGCGAACGCGCCGACGGGCTTCACCGTGACGGTGCGCGACCTGCGGGCGTACACCGGCGCGGGCTGGATCGTCGCCCTCTGCGGCGACATGCAGACGATGCCAGGGCTCGGCAAGGCGCCGGCTGCAGTCAACGTCGACATCGACGAGCACGGACGGACTGTTGGCCTCTTCTGAGATCGATGCCGACGTCGTCGCCGAGGGGACCCGCGTCCTCGCAGCTGCCGCCGAGAAGGGCATGCCGCTCCGCCTGCTCGGTGGCGTCGCCGTCCGGCTCCGTGCGACCAACGGCCTGCCGCCCGCGCTCGAGCGGACGTACGGCGACCTCGACTTCGTCACCTCGAAGAAGTCATCGGGCGACGCTCAGCGCCTCTTCAAGGATCTGGGCTACGACCCGCACGTCTCCTTCAACGCGCTGAACTCGAAGGAGCGGCTGCTCTTCTTCGACGACGACCACGGTAGGCAGGTCGACGTCTTCGTCGGGTCGTTCCGCATGTGCCACCAGATCCCGCTCGAGAAGCGCCTCGAGGTCGACGAGACGTCGATCCCACTGGCGGAGCTGCTGCTGACGAAGCTCCAGGTGTTCGAGCTGAACGAGAAGGACGTTCGCGACGCCGTCGCGATCCTGCACGGCCGCGAGCTCGGCTCGGAGGACGGAGAGACCGTCAACGCAGATCGCGCGTCGCAACTCTGCGCGGAGGACTGGGGTCTCTGGCGCACGATCACGCGCAATCTCGAGATGTGCCGGGCCCAGCTCGGCGGCTACGGTGACGACTTCGTCCGAGTCGGCGAGACGATCGCCGACCTCGAGCGTCGCCTCGATGCAGAGCCGAAGTCGCGCGCGTGGAAGCTGCGCGCGAAGATCGGCGAGCGCAAGCGTTGGTACGAGCTCCCGGAGGAACGCAGATGAAGCTGTACTTCGCAACGGACGTCCACGGCTCCGAGACCTGTTGGCGGAAGTTCCTCGGCGCCGCGAAGCACTACAACGCGGAGGTGCTGATCCTCGGCGGCGACATGACCGGAAAGGCGCTCGTTCCCGTCATCGACGACGGCGGCGGCCACTGGCACGCGACCCTGCTCGAGAACCGCCGCGAGCTGAACGGCGAGGAGGAGGTGGCGGCCTTCGAGGACGCCGTGATCCGGCGCGGCTACTACCCGTTCCGCACGGATCCGGACGAACTTCGCGAGCTGAGCGAGGACGAGCCGCGCTGGCACACACTGTTCCACGAGAAGATGCTCGGCACCGTCGAGAAGTGGATGCAGATGGCGGACGAGCGGCTCGGCGGCACCGGAGTACGAGTCGTCTGCTGTCCCGGCAACGACGACCAGTTCGAGGTCGATGCCGTGATCGACGCGGCGGAGACGGTGGAGCTCGGCGAGGGTCGCGTCCTCGACCTCGACGGCTACCAGCTCGTCTCCACCGGCTGGTCGAACCGGACGCCATGGGACACGTACCGCGAGGAGGACGAGCCGGACCTCCACACGCGGCTCGAGGCGGCGATCGCGCAGGCGACGGCACCGCCCGAGCGGATGATCTTCAGCTTCCACTGCCCGCCGTTCCGGTCGGGTCTCGACGATGCACCCGAGTTGACGGAAGACATGCGGCTGAAGGACGCCGGCCGGGCGGTGCACCCCGTTGGCTCGACCGCCGTCCGCCAGGCGATCGAGGCGCACCAGCCCGCGCTCTCCCTGCACGGTCACATCCACGAGGCGCGCGGAAATTGCCGGATCGGGCGCACACTGTGCATTAATCCCGGTAGCTCGTACGAGCAGGGCGACCTGCTCGGCGCAGTGATCGACCTGGACGGCAAGAAGAAGGTCAAGCGGTTCCTACTGACCAGCGGATAGGAGGGAACACTGCATGGCGACGATGACAGGTGACGCTGCCTACGAGGAGCGCTCACTCTTCGTCCGGAAGGCGACCGGACTCGTTCGTGGGTGGTCGGTTCAGGACGCGTTCATCTACGCGGCGTTCTCGATCAACCTGATCACGCTCGGGCTCTACATCTTCTCGTTCAGTCCGTTCATTCCGAAGGGAAGCCTGATCCTGGCGATTACTCTCTCCGGCGCGTATCTCATCTTCCAGACGATCGTCTACGCGTCCTTGATCGCGGTGATGCCGCGTGCGGGCGGTGACTACGTCTGGGTGAGCCGCGTGCTCGGCGGGGGGATCGGCTTCACGGTGGCGGTGACCGGCTGGTGGTTCATCAACTGGCACTGGGTGCCGATCTACGCGAACATCCTCATCAAGGAGTTCTTCCAGCCGCTAGGCGCAATCCTTGGCTGGCACGGCTTTGTGAGCTTCTGGGGCGAGCCGAAGGGCGTCTTCACGGCTTCGGTGATCACCGCGATTCTCGCCGCCGTTTTCATCTCTATCGGGATGCGCGGCTACGCCAAGCTCCAGAAGCTCTGCTTCTACTCGGGTATGGCAGGCCTGCTCATCATCTTCGGGCTGCTCATCTTCCACTCGAAGAGCGACTTCATCGGGGCGTTCAATCACTACGCACATCACACCTACCGCTCCACGTCCCCTAACCCGTACGCCGACACTCTCAAGCACGGGGCATATCCGGGAGCCGCCACTCTTCGCGGCCTCGCTTTCGGGTCCACGCTTCTTCTGATCCCGTACATGGCGTTCTTCAACCTCTGGTCGAACTGGGGCGCGACCCTCTACGGCGAGGTTCGCGGCGCGTCTGACTTCCGCAAGAACATCTACGCAATGGCCGGCGCGCTGATCTTCACGACCATCCTCGCAATCATCTTCCTGCTCCTGATCTCGCACACGATGGGCTGGGGCTTCTACAACTCGGCGAATAATTCATTCAACAACGGGACCGGCGTGCTCGGCGTCTGGCCTTATCCGGTCACGCTCGCGTCGTTCTTCGTCAGCCCGTGGCTCCAGTTCATCGTGATCCTGCTCATGTCGCTCTGGTTCTTCGGCTGGGTCGGGACCGTCTTCCTTACTGCGAGCCGGGTCATCTTCGCGTCAGCATTCGACCGGATCCTCCCCGAGTGGGCCGCTCGCGTGGACAAGCGTGGCACCCCCTACTGGGCGATCGTCATCATGCTCGGGCCATCGCTCGTGATCGCGTACTTCTACGCCTACAACACCAACTTCTACAACTGGACGCTCGACGCGACGCTCGTGATCGCGGTGACGTTCCTCGGCTCCACGATTTCGGCCGCGATTCTCCCATGGCGGAAACCGGAGATCTACAACGCGTCGCCGATCGCGAAGTATCGCCTCGGCCCGATTCCGCTCATCACGCTCGCAGCGATCCTGTTCCTGGCCTACCTCGGCTTCTGCATCTACAAGTGGCTGAGCGATGGGGTGTACGGATCGAACCGACACGACTCGCTCGTGTACATGGGCTGCCTGTACGGGCTCGCACTCGCGATCTACGTCGTCTCCCGCATCGTTCGCAAGCGGCAGGGCATGGATCTCAAGACGGTTTACAAGGAGATCCCGGTCGAGTAACCGGGACATCTGTCGCGTGACTGGAGGGGCGGCGCGAGCCGCCCCTCCTCATTTCAGGCGCTCGTTCGCCGGGTCGTAGAGGACGTCCGGCGCGACGACGGCCGGCACGAGCTCGCCCATTACGTCGACCTCGACCTCGTCCCCCTCGGCGAACGTCGCTGGCAGCTTGGCGAGCGCGACGTTTCGCCGCACGGTGAAGCCGTAGGCCGCGCTGCGGACGCGGCCGACCACCTCGCCGCCGCGGTGCACGGCCTCGCCGCCGTAGACCGTGAGGTAGTCCGCGCCGCCGACGAGCAGCGTGCGCAGGCGCAG
>DASPSY010000060.1:0-26825 GCA_035623685.1 Gaiellaceae bacterium | reverse complement strand
GTCGATCGTCGATGTACCGAAAGAGCTCCGCGCACAATCGGCTCTTGCCGACCCCGGGCTCCCCCACCAGTGTCACGAGCTCGATGGCGGAGTCGCGCACGCAGCGGTCGAACAGGCCTTGCAGCAGCGTCTTCTCCACCTCGCGTCCGACGAACGGCGTCTCGCGCGTTCGGATCAAGTCAGCGCCGAACCGCGCCCGCGCCTCGACCGCTCGGTACAGGTGTATCGGTCCGCTCTTGCCTTTCAGCGCGACCGGCTCCAGCAGCTCGTACTCGAAGACCAGCTCCGTCTGCCGGTAGGTCTGTTCCGACACCACGACCGCGTCCACCGGCCCCGCGGTCTGCAGTCGTGAAGCCGTGTTGACGACGTCGCCGGTCACGATCCCCTCACCCAGCTCCGGCCTGGCCCCGAGCGCGACCACCGCCTCACCCGTGTTGATCCCGACTCTCACCTGCAAGGAGAGGCGGGGATCGGCGTCGTTCAGCTCCTTGATCGCCTCCAGGATCATCAGAGCGGCGCGGACGGCCCGCTCCGCGTCATCCTCGTGCGCCACCGGAGCCCCGAAGACAGCCATGACCGCGTCGCCGACGAACTTCTCCACCGTCCCGCCGTACCGCTCGATCTCTTCCCGCAGGCGGGCGTGATAGGGACGGATACGAGCCCGGACATCCTCCGGATCGGCCTGCTCCGATGCTGCCGTGAACCCGACGAGATCGCAGAACAGCACCGACACGACCTTCCGCTCCTCGAGCGCCGGCGTCGGCGCGACCCCGTCGAGCGACGCGGCGCACCCGTTGCAGAACTTCGCCCCCTCAGGATTCGTCGTGCCGCAAGACGGGCAGAGCGCCACCGGTCGAGTCTAAGACAGGGGCGCGGACTGCTCGAATCAGGTGCCCTGGCCGGATCCGAGCTGGTCCGGGCAGCGCCAGAACTCGATCTTCCCCATCGACTGCTCGGACGTGCAGCCCTGCCCGGACAGGTCGGGCGCGCCTTCGAGCTTGCCCGGGACGCACCGCTCCCAGGCCCCGGGCTGCCCGCCCCTCGGCGTCGCGACGGGGGTGCACCCACCGGTGAGCCCGGCCATCCGCAGGACGCGGCCGTCCTTGACCACGACCATGAGTGCGAGGATCAGTGCTGCTGCGACAATGACGGTCTTCATGCTGCGGCCCTCGATGCGAGAGGAACTCCCTTGGTATCGGCACGCCGTTCGCGCCGCTGCATCACTCCACTTTGGAGTGACCGCGTTGGAGTGATCGCTTCGAGCTAGGCGCGCAGGCCGCCGCGCTCGTGGTGCGCGCGGAAGAAGTTCTCGCTCCCTGCCGACGCCATCGCGGCCGACGCCGAGATCTCGAGCGCGAGCGTCGCGGCCGCGACGATCTGCGCGAAACGGTAGACCTTGCCCGCGCCCGCGCAGGCCATCACCTCGAGCCAGGCGCGGGCGTATGGGAAGTTCGTCCCGCCCCCGACTGTCCCGACCTCGAGCCCGGGCAGTCGGATGGCGACATGCAGTCCTCCCTCGACGCGCCGCCCGGTCCCGTGGGCCATCGAGCTCGTCCCGACCATGCCCAGGTCCTGCCCGGTGGCGGCGAAGACCGCGGCGATCGCCGACGCCGGGGTGAACGCGACCGACTGCATGCCGGATGCGACCGCGCCGTGCGTCCCCGCGAACGACAGCTCGAGCAGGTCGTCGACGGTCGTGCGCAGGACCCGTCGCACGGCCTCGTCCGTGAGCGTCGCCTCGGCGAGCACCGTCTTGCCGTGGCCGCCGCTCTCGAAGTAGCGGTGCGACGGCTTCTTGTCGCCGCCCATGTTCGCTTCGAGGACGGCGTGCTCGGCCTTCACCGGCGCGCGCTCCATGACGTAGCCCGTGTTCAGCGCGTAGGCATTGCGCGTCATCATGTTCGGCCCGCACGCGTCGCCGGTGGTGAAGCTCCAGAGCACGTGACACATCGGCCCGACGACGTGCGTCTCGACCTCGCGCAGCTTCGCGCGGCGGGAGATCCAGTCCTCCTCCCGCTCGGCGAGCCAGCGCCGCATCTCCGCGACGTGTGCGTCCAGGAAGCGTGCGAGTTGCACGGCCTCCTCGGTCGAGCGGCACACGAAACAGGACGCGCGCGTGATCCTGTCCTTCAGCACGAACGTCCGGAAACCACCGGACTCCGCAGCCGCACGCGCACCGCGGAAGACGGAGGCCGAGAGCCCGCCCTCGGTGTGGGCGAGCGGGACGTAGACCTGGTCGCGCGCGCGGCCGGTCTCCGCCAGGCGGCCGAACGGCTCTTCGAGCTCGTACTCGCCGAGCTCGACGTCGAGCGGGCCGACGACCGAGACCGGGATCACGGCGGCCCCCGTCAGCATCTCCTGCGCGTTCACGAACGGGCCGAGGTCGATCGCCGTGACCTCGCCGTCGAGCGCGAGCGCTTCCTGCCTCGCGCGGATCGAGGAGGGGTCGTTCTTGCGGGGCCAGCGGTCGCTCGCCACGGCAGGAGCTTAGTGGGGGAGATCCGGTCAGCGGACGGCTCCTCCTCGCCCGAGGATAGGCTCCCGCGGATGGCGACCGACCAGCTGATCGCAACCGAGGCCGGGCCCCGCGACGCGTACGAGGGCGTCCTCCGCTTCTACGAGCTGGCGAAGCGGCAGGAGTGGCAGGTCCGCGACCTCCCGTGGAGCGAGCTGCCGCCGATCCCGGAGGGACGAGGGTCGCCGCAACGTCGCGCGCGCCGGCAGGACATGTGGCGGTCGGTGCTCACGCAGCAGCTGCAGGCGGACATGCTCGCGTGCGACATGTCTTCGCAGCTCCTGAACATCGCGCCCGACCCGGAGGCGAAGCTCTACTACTCGACGATGGTCCAGGACGAGTCACGCCACACCGAGGCGTGGTTGAAGCTCGTCAACGAGGTCGGCGGGACCGCGGAGCGCGATCCCTACCTCGACCAGCTCGCCCACATGACGCTCGAGGCGGACACGGTCGAGGAGAAGGTCTTCCAGATGCAGGTCTTCTACGAACGGCTGATCATCTCCAGGTTCCGCCTGATCGCGCGGGCGTCGCGCGGGACGGTGCTCGAGGACCTCTGCAACCGCCTGACCACGGATGACGGCATCCACCACGGCGCGGGCATGGCGTACGAGCGCGTGCTGCTCGAGCACGCGTCGAAGAAGACGAAGCTGAGACTCGTCGAGGCCGCCAACCGGTTGCTCCCGACCTTCGTCCAGCACGCGCTCTGGCGGCCGAAGGAACGAGCGATGATCGGCGGCGCGATGCGCTCTCGCGACCTCGAGCGTCTGCACGAAGACATCGCGATCGGCGTCCGTCTGGCTGAGTCGCTGGGCCTGGACGTGAGCGACGTCGAGCTCCCGGTCTAGACGATGCCCGCGACGAATATGGACGGGTCGGCGCTCGCTGCGCGGATCCGTGCCGAGCTCGCGGGCGAGGTGGCCGAGGTCGGGGGGATCGGGCTGGCCACCGTCCTCGTCGGCGACGATCCGGCCTCGCACGTCTACATCAAGCACAAGCACCGCGCGTCGGCGGAGGTCGGCATCACCGCGCACGACGAACGGCTGCCGGCCGACACCTCCGAGGAGGACGTTCTCGAGCTCGTCGCGGCTCTCAACGCGGACGACTCGATCGACGGGATCCTCGTGCAGACGCCCGTTCCGCCCCAGATCGACGAGGCGAAGGTGATGCGGACGATCGATCCGGTCAAGGACGTGGACGGATTCCACCCGTTCAACGCGGGACAGCTGTACCTCGGCCACCAGACGCTCGTGCCCGCCACGCCGCTCGGCGTCATGCGCCTGCTCGCCGAGTACGGCATCGAGATCTCGGGGAAACGCGCCGTCGTCGTCGGGCGCAGCGTGATCGTCGGGAAGCCGGTCGCCCTTCTGCTTCTCCAGGAGCACGCGACCGTGACGATCTGCCACTCGCGCACGGCCGACCTCGCGAGGGAGACGCTCGCGGCGGACATCATCGTGGCGGCGGTCGGCCAGCCGGGACTTGTCACCGCGGAGATGGTCAAGCCGGGCGCCGCCGTGATCGACGTCGGGATCACACGTGCGGAGTCGGGGCTCCTGGGTGACGTAGACGGGGGCGTGGCCGAGGTGGCCGGCTTCCTGACGCCGGTACCGGGCGGCGTCGGCCCGATGACGATCGCATTGCTGCTGGAAAATGCAGTCAGGGCGGCACGGTTTCGGCGAGGAATACTTGCCTTCCCCGGCGTCTGAGCTACACTGCGCCGCGTTGTGACCCTTGCTGGCGGCTCGGTGCCCGGGCCGTCGCATGTTTTTGAAGGAGGAGTAGTTGGCTCAGGGCACCGTCAAGTGGTTCTCGAACGAGAAGGGATACGGGTTCATCGAGCGTGAAGGTGGAGAGGACGTCTTCGTCCACTTCTCCGCGATCGCGATGGATGGCTACAAGTCCCTGACCGAAGGCCAGAAGGTGGAGTTCGAGGTCGTGCAGGGCCCGAAGGGCGCGCAGGCCGCGAACGTCCAGGCAGCTGGTTAGGCACTTCTTTCGGAACCTAGGAAACGCGGGCCCCCGAAAGGGGGCCCGTTTGTTTGGGAGGATGGTCAAACGACGATGGCGATCTCGAGAGACGACGTGCTGCACGTGGCCTCGCTCGCACGACTCGAGCTCGGCGACGACGAGGTCGAGCGGCTCGGCGCTGAGCTGAACGCGATCCTCGAGGCGGTCGGCAAGGTGGCGGAGCTCGACCTCGAGGACGTTCCTCCGACCTCCCATCCCCTCGACGTCGTCAACGTCCTCGGAGCCGACGAGCCACGTCCCTCGCTGCCCCTCGGCGATGTCTTCGCCAACGCGCCCTCCCGCGACGACGACCTGTTCCGTGTACCGCCTTCCGCATGATCGACACGCTTCGTCTCACCGCAGAGGACGCACTGGCGATGCTCGACCGGGGCGACGTCTCCGCTCCGGAGCTCCACGGCGCCTACAACGCGGCGATCGCGGCGCGTGACGCCGAGCTGCACTGCTACCTCACACTCGTCGAGGAGCCGAACGGGACGAGCATCCCGATCGCGGTCAAGGACGTGATCGGGACGAAAGGGATTCGCACGACGGCCGGCTCGCGCATCCTCGAGGACTACGTTCCGGTCTACGACTCGACCGTCGTCCGCAACTGCAAGGGCGCGGGGCTGTCGATCCTCGGCAAGACGAACACGGACGAGTTCGCGATGGGCTCGTCCACGGAGAACTCGGCCTACGGGCCGACCCGGAATCCGTGGGACCCCGAGCGCGTGCCCGGAGGCTCCGGCGGCGGCAGCGCGGCGGCCGTGAGCGCGGGCCTGGCGCCGTGGGCGCTGGGCTCCGACACGGGCGGCTCGATCAAGCAGCCCGCGTCGCTCTGCGGCAACGTCGGCCTGCGTCCGACGTACGGGACGGTGTCGCGGTACGGCATCGTCGCGTTCGCGTCGAGCCTCGACCAGGTCGGGCCGGTGACGCGCACGGTGCGAGACAACGCCCTGCTCTACCGGATCATCTCGGGTCGCGATCCGTGCGACTCGACCACGGTCGACGTGCCGCCGGTGGAGCTCCCCGAGGCGGAGGACCTGCAAGGGCTGCGCGTGGGCGTGCCCCGCGAGCTGAACGAGGCGGAGGGAATCGAACCGGGCGTGGCCGAGCAGGTGCGACGCGCCGTCGACCTCTGCGCGGAGCTCGGCGCCGAGGTCGACAGCTGCGAGCTGCCGCGCTCCGTCGCCTACGGCATGCCCTGCTACTACCTGATCGCGCCGGCCGAGGCGTCGTCGAACCTCGCGCGCTACGACGGCGTCCGGTACGGGCTCAGGGTGGAGGCGGACGACTTCAACGAGCAGACGGCGCGGACGCGCAACGCGGGCTTCGGCGACGAGCCGAAGCGGCGCATCATGCTCGGCACCTACGCGCTCTCGGCGGGGTACTACGACGCGTTCTACGGCCAGGCGCAGAAGGTGCGCACGGTGATCGGCCGGGAGTTCGCGGCCGCCTTCGAGCGCTTCGACGTGCTCGTCAGCCCGACCTCGCCGACGGTCGCGTTCCGGCTCGGCGAACGGACCGCGAGCCCGCTGGCGATGTACCTGGCCGACGTGCTGACGATTCCGCCGAACATGGCCGGGCTGCCCGGGCTCTCGATCCCGTGCGGGCTGTCGGAGGGTTTGCCCGTCGGCCTCCAGCTGATCGGCCCGCAGTTCGCGGAGAACACGCTCTTCCGCGTCGGCCACGTGCTCGAGGGCGCGCTTGCCTTCGACCCGGTCCCGGAGCGGCTCAGATGAGGACTATCGTCGACCGGGCCTCCGACTTCGTGCTCGCCGTCGAGCGCGTCTTCGGCGTGCCTCCGCGCGTCCTCGACGGCTCGCGTGCCGTCCTCCTCGGCGAGTTCAAGCTCTCGCTCGAGGCAGGCGAGCACGAGCTCTGCGTGATCCGTACACACGGCGCGCTGGAGGAGTGGCTGGCGGTGTTCGAGGTGCGCGGTGAGATCGAGCATGCGCTGCACGACGCGAAGGAGTTCCTCGGTCGTGCCTGACTGGGAGCCCGTCGTCGGTCTCGAGATCCACGTCCAGCTGAAGACGCGGACGAAGATGTTCTGTCGCTGCGAGAACGGCTTCGGCGCGGACCCGAACACGCGCACGTGCCCGGTGTGCCTCGCGCATCCCGGTGCGCTTCCTGTCCCGAACGAGCGGGCGGTCGAATGGACGGTGAAGCTCGGGCTCGCGCTTGGCTGCCGCATCGCCGACCGCGCGGTCTTCCACCGGAAGAACTACTTCTACCCCGACCTGCCGAAGGGCTACCAGATCTCGCAGTACGACGAGCCGCTGTGTCTGGACGGCGCCTTCGTGGTCCCCGGGCCGGACGGGGACTCCGAGATCGGCATCGTCCGCGCGCACCTCGAGGAGGACGCCGCCAAGACGATCCACGTCGGCGGTGCGACCGGACGGATCGTCGGCGCGGCGCACTCGAACGTGGACTTCAACCGCGGTGGCTCTCCGCTCGTCGAGATCGTCACGCGTCCCGACATTCGCTCCGCCGACGAGGCGAAGCGCTATCTCCAGCTCCTGCGCCAGACGATCGTCGAGCTGGGCATCTCCGACGCGGAGATGGAGAAGGGAACGCTGCGCGCCGACGCCAACGTCTCCGTCCGCGAGGTGGGAGAGGACGGGTACAGGACGCGGACCGAGCTGAAGAACATGAACTCCTTCAACCACATCGCGCGCGGGATCGACGCGGAGATCCGGCGACAGATCGACGTCTGGGAGTCCGGCGGCGAGGTCGTGCAGCAGACCCTCGACTACGAGGTGAGGTCCGACACGGTCACTCCGCGCCGCCAGAAGGAGGAAGCGGACGACTACCGCTACTTCCCCGAGCCGGACCTCGTGCCGGTCGAGCCGCCGGCGGAGCTGGTCGACCGTCTGCGCGCCGAGCTCCAGGAGCTGCCGGGCGCGCGCATCGACGAGCTGCGCGACCTCGTCGGCTATGACGCCGCGCTCGACCTCGTCACGTCCGGCAACGAGCGCAAGGCGAGGAAGCTCGTCGCGAACGGCGTCGACTGGCCGACGGCCGCCAACGTCGCGATGAACGAGCTCGTGACCACCGAGCCGCTCGACGAGAACTGGCCGGCGCTTGCGACCGTGGTCCAGCACCGCAGCGAGCTCACGCGCGACGCGTTCCTCGCCTCGACCTCGAACAGCTCGACGACGCTCCTCGACGTCGAGGCGATCCTCGCCCAGACCGCGATCGCCGACACGTCGGAGCTCGAGCCGCTCGTCGCGCGGATCCTCGCGGCGCACCCCGAGCAGGTCGAGTCGTACCGCAGTGGCAAGCAGGGGCTGCTCGGTTTCTTCGTCGGCCAGGTGATGCGCGAGACCGACGGGAAGGCCGACCCGAAAGTGGTCAACGAGCTCGTGCGCGCCCGGCTCGACGCCTAGCCGAGCAATCCGCACCAGCGTGCGGTGAGCGGCCAGGGGTAGAAGCCCCGGCCGGCGCGGAGCGCCTTCTCGGCGACCCACATCTGCTCGAGCGGCGTCCAGTGGTCGGCGGTGCCTTTCCGGACGAAGAGCCAGCGACCGTACGTCTCCTGGAAGCCCAGGTCCATCTGCAGCCCGCCGTAGTAGGGCGGGTTCGGATCCGTCCACGAGCCCTCGTAGCGGTGGATGCACTCCCAGGCGTGGACGTGCGGCGGGTGATGCGCCCGGTAGCTTGCCCGGCTCGCCTCGCGCTTCCAGGCGAGGATCCGCCGGTGCGGATCGACAGGAGCATGCGCCAGCCTCCGTGTGAGGCTGGTTCCCATCACACGCTGCCAGCGCCACGTCACGCGTCGGTAGCGGTCGATGCGCCGCTGCGCCTGTCGCGGCGAGGGGCCGAGGGCCGGCGCCGCGTCCGCCGTGGCGTCGGTGTCCGGCGTCGTGGGCTGCTGGTTCGGGGGGCCGTCCGCGTGGGCCACGATCGCCGTGCCGAGCGCGCCGACGCAGACAAGCAGAGCTACTGCCGAGATGTGCCGCATACAGAGAGACCCCCGGGGCCACGCGCCGCCCGTTGACCGTTGCCGCAGTCGGGCGGAGCTGGTTTAGGGGATCAGACGGGCGAGGTGCCGGAGAGTTAGCGATGCTCGTGCGGTTTGTAGCGAGCTCGGGGCGACGAAGCCTGCGTAGAGCGCCAGCGCGGCGAGCGCGAAGAAGACCGCCGTTCCGGCCTCGCCGAGGCCGGTCAGTGCGCTCCCCGTCGCTGCGATCCCGACGCCGACGAGGATGAGGCCGTTTCCGAGCGGTCTTCGCCGGATCGTCAACAGCGCTACGCCGACGACGGCGAGGGTGCCCAGGGAGTTGGCGACGATCGCCAGCACGCGTGCGGGGAAGACGTCCAGGTGGTCCTGAGCGGCCGGAATCCCGGACCCGCCGATGTGGCCGTGGATCGGGACGGCGACCATCACGCCGACGGCGAGGCCGCCGTACACGAGCGCCACGGGCGCGACCCACGTCTGCCGCGAACGAAGGAGCGAGCCGGCGCCGAGGAGCGGCGCGCTCAGCAGGCCGCCGAAGAGGTAGTAGACGCGGAAGACCGGATCGTCCCAACCGGCCGCTGCTCCGCCGGCGAGCGCGGCGCACGCGATCGAGTACGCGAGCAGGGCGGCCGACCACGCGGCGAGCTCGGGTGCGCGGCGCGCGCGCCAGCGCGAGGCCAGCATGCCCGCCAGTCGCAGTGCCACGAGCGCCGATGCGAATGCGAGGAGCTGCTGCACGAACCCAGGATGGAGGGTCGCGCGACGGGCCGCAAGGCGGCTGTGCGGCACATCTGGTTCCAGGCCACCGCCGCCGCTACGCTCAGAGCGATGGCGGAGAAGCAGTATCTGCTGACGCCGGGACCGACACCGGTCCCGCCGGCCGTGCTCGCAGCGCTCGCAGAACCGGTCGTCCACCATCGTGGCCGCGACTTCAAGGCGATCTACGAGCGGTGCCTCGCGCGCCTGCACGACGTGTACCGGACCGATCACGACGTTCTCCTGTTCACGAACTCCGGGACCGGCGCCTTCGAGTCGGCCGTCGCGAACCTCACGTCGCCGGGCGACCGCGCCCTCGTGCTCTCCTCGGGCAACTTCGGCGAGCGCTGGGCGTCGATGGCGAAGTCATTCGCGGCAGACGTCGTCCACGTGCGGCTCGCATGGGGCGAGGTACCCGAGGCCGACGACCTGCGCGCGGCGCTCTCGGCAGAGGGAGAGGTGCGCGTCGTTTACCTCGTCCACTCGGAGACGTCCACGGGCGTCGTCTCCGATATCCAGGCGCTCGCCGCAGTGGCGAAGGAAGCCGGTGCGCTCGTGGTCGTCGACGCGGTCTCGTCGCTCGGCGCGGTCCCGGTCGAGACGGATGCCTGGGGGCTCGACGTCGTCGTCTCGGGCTCGCAGAAGGCGTTGATGTGCCCGCCCGGCCTCGGCTTCGTCTCGGTCTCGCCAGCGGCGCTCGAAACTGCAAGCCGTGCGACGAGTCCGCGATACGTGCTGGACTGGGAGCGGACGCGCGCGGCGCAGGCGAAGCTCGATGCGCCGTTCACCCCGGCCGTGTCGCTCGTCAAAGCGCTCGACGTCGCGCTCGGCCTGCTGCTCGAGGAGGGGCTCGAGGCGGGGTTCGAACGACACGCGAGGCTGGGCCGTGCGTGCCGCGCCGGCGTGAAGGCGATGGGGCTCGAGCTCTTCTCTCCAGACGACGACCGCTCGGCCGTCGTCACTGCGATCTGCATGCCCGAGTCGATCGACTCGACCGCAGTCGTCGGCACGCTCCGCGACCGCTTCGGCATCACCGTCGCGAACGGCCAGGGCGAGCTCAAGGGCAAGATCGTGCGGATCGGGCACATCGGCTGGTCCGACGTGTTCGACATCACGACGGCGCTCGCGGCGCTCGAGCTCACGCTCGTCCGGGCCGGCGCCGAGATCGAGCGTGGCGCCGCGGTCTCGAGCGCGCTCGACGTGTACTCGGAACCAGCGCACGTGTGAGCAGGCCGCGCGTGCTCGTCCGCGAGCCGATCGCCGATGCCGGCGTCGAGCTTCTGCGCAAGCGCTTCGACGTCGACGTCGACTTCGACTCCGATCTCGCCGAGCTAATCGGCGACTACGACGGCATCGTGATCCGCTCGGCGACGACGCTGAACGCCGACCTGATCGACCGCGGGACGCAGCTGCGCGTGATCGGACGTGCAGGCGTCGGCGTCGACAACGTCGACGTCGAGGCTGCGACGCGGCGCGGCATCGTCGTTGCGAATGCGCCGGAGTCGACGGTCGTCTCCGCCGCCGAGCACACGATGGGTCTCCTGTTCGGGCTCGCGCGGAACATCCCGCAGGCGCACGCGGCGCTGAAGCAGGGACGGTGGGAGCGCAAGGCGTACGGCGGTCTCGAGCTGGCCGACAAGACGCTCGGCGTCCTCGGCTTCGGACGCATCGGCCAGCAGGTCGCGCGGCGGGCCGGAGCGATCGGGATGCGGGTCGTCGCGTATGACCCGTTCGTGGCGCCGGACCGGTTCCGCGAGCTCGGCGTCGAGCGCTGCGAGACGGCCGAGGACGTCTACTCGGTTGCGGACTTCGTCACTCTTCACCTGCCGCTCACGGCCGAGACGCGCGGCAGCGTGGATGCGGATGCGTTTGCCGCGATGCGCGATGGTGTCCGCATCGTCAATGCGGCACGCGGCGAGCTGCTCGACGAAGGCGCTTTGCTCGACGCGCTGAGGAGCGAGAAGGTCGCCGGCGCCGCGCTCGACGTCTTCTCGGCGGAGCCGTACTCGGGACCGCTGCTCGAGCTCGACAACGTGATCGTGACGCCGCACCTCGCCGCGTCGACGGAGGAGGCGCAGGACCGAGCCGGCGTGATCATCGCCGAGCAGGTCGCGTCGGCGCTCGAAGGCGGTCTCGTCACGAACGCGATCAACATTCCGGTGATCGGCTCGGAGGACCTCGAGGTGCTCGGCCCGTACATCCCGCTGTCCGCGAAGCTCGGGCGTCTCGCAATGGGGCTCGCGGAGGGGCGCGTCCAGGAGCTGCGCTTCACGTACCACGGGACGCTCTCCCAGTACGACACGCGGCTGCTCACGGTCGCAGCTCTCAACGGCGCGTTCGAGGGGCGCAGCGACCAGCCGGTGAACTACGTGAACGCGCCGGTGATCGCGGCCGAGCACGGCGTCGAGGTTCGCGAGGAGCGGCGTCGGGGCTCGCGCGACTTCACGAACCTCGTCGGCGTGGACGCGGTCGCCGACGGGAGACACCTCCACGTCGCGGGGACCACGATCGGGCGCGACGACCGGCTCTGGCTCGTGAGCGCGCTCGGCTTCGAGCTCGACCTCGAGCTCGCGCCGTTGCTCGTCTTCTTCCGCTACGACGACGTCCCGGGTGTGATCGGCCGCGTCGGCACGCTCTTCGGCGAGTTCGGTGTGAACATCGCGAACATGACGGTGTCGCGGACCCGGCGCGGGGGCAAGGCGCTCATGGTGTTCTCGATCGACCATCCGGCGCCGCCCGAGCTCGTCGAGCGTGTGCGCGCCGAGTCCGGCGACGTTCGCTTCCTCTCGCTCGAGTAGGGCCGGCGATGTGGCCGCCCGGCGTCGAGGAGGTCGCGGCCGCGTTCCGCGCGGCGGGTGTGGACGCGCGGCTCGAGGAGCTTCCTCCGGACGCGGAGTCGTTCCCTGGCCCGGCCGTCCGCGTCGAGGCATTCGACTGCGACGGAGGACGGCTGGTCGCCCTCGTTCCCGAGCATGGCACGCTCGATCCCCGGAAGCTCCCGTGCCGCGAGGCTCGCCCGGTCGATGCGCCTTCGTTCCCGTTTCGCCGCGCCACCGTGCTGGTCGACCGCCTGCTGCTCACGGAGCCGGTCGTGTGGATGCAGGCAGGCTCGCCGCGCCACGTTGCCGGGCTGTCGCCGGCCCTGCTGGCGCAGCTCCTCCGCGCACAGGCGATCGACCTCGTTGCCGAGGGCTGAGGCGCAGAGAGGCATCGAAACGACCCTGGGTAGGATTCGAACAAGGCACGCCCTCGGACGAAGGAGACACATGCAGCAGCTCGAGAAGATCTGGATGAACGGCGAGCTGATCGACTGGGCCGACGCGAAGGTCCATGTCGGCAGCCACGCTCTCCACTACGGCTCGGGCGTGTTCGAGGGCATCCGCGCGTACGAGACGCCGAAGGGCAGCGCGGTGTTCCGGCTGACCGACCACCTCCAGCGACTCCACAACTCCGCGAAGCTCCTGCACATGGAGCTCCCCTACGCGGTCGAGGAGCTGAAGAGCGCGTGCGTCCAGCTGATCGGTGTCAACGGGCAGGCCGAGTGCTACATCCGGCCGATCGCGTTCTACGGGTACGGCGAGCTCGGTGTCTCCGCACGCGGGAATCCCGTCGACGTCGTGATCATGTGCTGGCCGTGGGGCTCGTACCTCGGCGAGGACGGGATGAAGAACGGGATCCGGGCGAAGATCTCGTCGTGGCGGCGCGTCGGCCCCAACGTGATCCCTCACGTCGCGAAGGCGACCGGGATCTACCTCAACTCGATGCTCGCGGTGATGGAGGCGCAGGGTGGCGGCTACGACGAGGCGATCCTGCTCACAGACGAGGGCTTCATCGCGGACGGCTCGGGCGAGCACATCTTCCTCGTCCGCGACGGCACGATCTTCACGCCTGACTTGTCTGCATCGATCCTGCCGGGCATCACGCGCGACACGATCGTCCAGATCGCGCAGGACCTCGGTCACAGCGTCGTCGAGAAGCAGCTGATCCGCAGCGATCTCTATCTCGCCGACGAGGTGTTCATGTGCGGGACCGCGGCCGAGGTGACGCCGATTCGCTCCGTCGACGAGCAGACGATCGGTCCGCCGGGACCGGTCACCCAGGAGATCCAGAAGGCGTACCTCGACACCGTGCACGGCCGAAGCGATCGCTATCCGCATTGGCTCGAGTACGCGTCCGTGTCGGCGGCGACGGCGGAGGCGTGAGGGAAGCCACCCGGGAGATCCCGCTCTCCCGGCCCTGGATCACCGAGCGGGAGGAGGAGCTGGTCCTCGAGGTGCTCCGCTCGGGTCGGCTGTCGCTCGGCCCGTGGATCGAGCGGTTCGAGGAGATGGCGGCCGAGCGCGCGGGCGCGCCGTACGCGGCGGCCGTGTCGAGCGGCACCGGCGGACTACACCTCCTCTGCAAGATCGCCGGGCTCGGTCCAGGCGACGAGGTGATCACGTCTCCGTTCTCGTTCGTCGCGTCCGCGAATTGCTTCATCCTCGAAGGCGCGACCCCGGTCTTCGTCGACGTCGACCCCGTCACGCTCAACCTCGATCCGACCGCGATCGAGGCGGCGATCACGGAGCGGACGAAGGCGATCGTCACCGTCGACATCTTCGGGTACCCGTGCGAGCTCGACCAGCTCGCCGCGATCGCCGACTCGCACGAGCTCACGCTGATCGAGGACTCCTGCGAGGCGCTCGGCGCGGAGTACAGGGGCCGTCCACTCGGCGCGCACGGTCCCTCCGCCGTGTTCGCCTTCTATCCGAACAAGCAGATGACGACCGGCGAAGGCGGTGTCGTCACGACGCACGCGGAGGACGTCTGGCAGCAGCTCGTCAGCCTCCGCAACCAAGGCCGCTCGTACGGCGAGGGCGGCGGCTGGTTCCACCACGTCCAGGTCGGGCTCAACTACCGGTGGACGGATATCCAGGCCGCGATCGGCATCGCGCAGCTCGAACGGTTCGACGCGATCCTCGCGCTCAGGGCGGCGGCAGCCGAGCGCTATCAGGAGTCATTGGGAGACCTCGAAAGGGTCGAGGTGCCGACTCCGGACGACGACGACCACCGCCGCTCCTGGTTCGTGTACGTGGTGAAGCTCGATCCAGATCTCGACCGGGAAAAGGTGATGCTCGAGCTAAGGCGTCAGGGAGTGGCGACGGCCGAGTACGTCCCGTGCATCCACTTGCAGCCGTACATGCGCGACCGGTACGGGTTCGTACCCGGGTTGTGTCCGGTGGCAGAGGATGCCGCGAGCCGCACGCTCGCGTTGCCGTTCTTCACGCAGATCGAGCCCGACGAGCAGGACCGCGTCGTCGAGGCGCTGCGCGTGGCGATCGCCGCGTGAATCGCGAGCGGCGATAATCGGGCGATGGCCGACGCCACGCGGATGGTGTTTCTCGGCTTCGGCAAGTACGCGCGGGCCGACAAGATCTACGCGCTCGAGCCACTCGGCGAGGGCGAGCGGGGGCACGGCCGCAGGACCCGCGTGTGGATCGAAGGCGTCCCCGACGCGATCATCGCGTCACGCACCGAGCGCACGATCTTGCTCGACATGGGCCAAGGTGCGGCCGCCAACACGCAGCTGATCGACCAGGCTGTCGAGCTCGCGGAGCGGATCGCCGAGCAGACGCAGGCCGGCCGGGTCGACCTGGCCGACCTCGGCCGACGAGCACGACGTCTGCTCGAGGCGACGTCGCGCCCGGACGAAGCAAGCAGCCTGTTCTAGCCGCCCGCGGCGCTACTCCTCGATCGGACCGACGGGGGGTCCGACCGGGACGATGCCCTCTCTGCATCGGGCCAACGCGAACTCGAGACCCTTCAGCTTTGCCTTCGCATCGGCAAGCTCCTGCTCGAGCTGCTCGAGCATCTCCTCGTCGGCCTGCGTCAGCTCGCCGTGATGGTCCTGTCCGAGTTGCTTCATGGCCGCCTCGATCTGGACGATGTTCTGCGCTTCCTCGTCGACCGCGAGGAGCTGGTCCTCGCACGGATCGACCTGCACGAGCAGCTCGCCGGCGACCTCGTACTGATCGGACGGGTTGGCTGCATCGCCGTCCTTGAACGGCAAGGTGAAACCCATGGTGTCCGTCAGCTCGGCGAGGGACCATGACTGGAAGGCGCTGTCGATGAACCGGTCCGGATTCTCGAGCCCGAGCCCGATCTGGACCTCGTCGAACGTGCTGAGGTGCTCGGCGATCGCGTCGTACACCTTGTCGTGAACCTCGCTCTTGACCTCCGCGATCGCTTGGTCGACGGTCGCTTGATCCGAGGACGCGAGCTCGAGCAGGTGATCCGCGACCGAGTCGTGTACCTGGCCGAGAAACACGTCGTATCCTGCTGCAACGGCGTCGAGCGGTGTGTCTCGCTGATCCCAGAGCGCCGCGACGACGATCAGCTCTCTCCGGCTCAGGCCCGATCGAAACCGAGTGGCGAAGTGCGAGATCTCATCGGGGGTTCCGAACGCGTCGCCGCCGTGCATGTTGGGCATCACGACGATCTCCTCCGAGTTGGGCGACGCGGGCGAGATCGCGGACACGGGATCAGCCGAGCTGAGCGTGTCGTCGTCGATCTGGAGGAGCTCCACCCAGAGGTACGGATTGGAGCCGTCGTCTCCATCGCTTTGCCGGTCGCACCGCAGCTGTTCTAGCTCCACGTACGCGAGCATGGTCCCGACCTCCTAGGGAGTGCTGACGGCAGTCAAGCGCGGACACTGTACTGCGGCCGCTCGTCGATTGCCACCGCCGGATCGGACGAAACGACCACGTCCTTTGCGGGCGCTAGCTTTGCGGTGAGGTGCGGGGGAGAACGTGAGGCGCTGGCTGCTGCTGACCGCTGCCGTCGTCGTCTGCGCGGGGCCGGCCGCCGCGAGCGGCGGGCCGCCGCCGGGGGCGACCGCCCGCTGCCGTGACGGCACGTACAGCGTCTCGACGCATCGCTCGGGGACGTGCTCGCATCACGGCGGCGTCGCGCGATGGCTGACGGGCGGCGGCTCCTCGTCGACCTCCACGCCCTCTTCCGGCTTGTCGCACGTCGCCACGGGCCCGACCGTCGTGGTCGGCCGGCGCACACGGACGAGCGGCTGCCGGCTCGGGGCGCTGCCCGACCGCCGCTGCTCGCCGGGCGCCTACTACCGCGGGCTGGCGAAGGCGGTGCTCTGCTCGTCGAGCTTCCACACGGGCTCGATCCGGAACGTCTCCGAGTCCGAGAAGCACGCCGTCGAGGTCGAGTACGGGATGACGCCGGCGAGCTATGGTCGGACGCTGGAGGTCGACCATATCGTGCCGCTCGAGATCGGCGGCTCGAATGCCGCGGCGAACCTCTTTCCCGAGAAGGCGAACGCCGATCCCGGCTACCACGTCAAGGACGTGCTCGAGAACCGCCTTCACGATCTCGTCTGTGCCGGCTCGATGAGTCTCCGCGCAGCGCAGATCGGGATCGCGCGCAACTGGGAGGCGCTCTACGAGAGAGTCTTCGGAAAGACGCCTTGAGATACTCGATGCGTGGCAGCTGAGGGGGGCGAGGTACGCGCGAGGACGGCGACGCCGTCGGATCTGGCCGCGGTGACCGAGACGATCGCGCTCGCCTTCCACGAGGATCCGACCTGGAGCTGGGCGTTCCCGGACTCGTCACGCCGACAGGAGCAATACACGATCCTCTGGCAGTTCCTCGTCGCTGGTGCGCTCCGCTATCCGTGGGTGCTCGTGACCGAGGACTGCGAGGCGGCCGCCGTATGGATCCCGCCCGGCGGTACCGAGCTCACCGAGGAGGACGAGGCGGAGGTCGTGCCGTTGGTCGAGCGTCTCGTCGGGCCGCGTGCACCGGACGTGCTGGAGCTCGTCGCACGTTTCGAGGCCGCCCATCCGAGGGACGAGCCGCACTACTACCTCTCCCTACTCGCGACGCATCCGACCCATGCCGGCAAGGGAATCGGGATGCGCCTGCTCGCGGAGAGCCTGGAGAGGATCGACGAGGACGGACGGCCCGCGTACCTCGAGTCGACCAATCCCGGGAACAACCGCCGCTACGAGCGCCACGGCTTCGAGGCGATCGGCGAGTTCTTCCCTCCCGGTGGCGAGACGCCGGTGACGACGATGTGGCGGTCGGCTCGCTGACGGACCTCGGGTCGCGGTAGACGTGCAATCCCGATCACGTCGACGTTTCTTCGTCGACCTCACGCCTGTGCGCGAGTCGCGGGACTTCCGTCGCCTCTGGTTCGGGCTCGGTGTCTCGTACCTGCTCGGAGAGGTCACGTACGTCGCCCTGCCGTACCAGGTCTACCAGCTCACGAAGTCGTCGTTCGCGGTGGGCGCGATCTCGCTGGTCGAGCTCGTCCCGATCCTCACCCTGAGCTTCGTCGGCGGCGCCGTCGCCGACGCCGTCGACCGGCGTCGCGTTCTCGTGTGGACCGAGGCGGGGATCATGATCACCGTCGCCGGCCTCGTGGTGAACGCCTCTGTGGCGCACCCGAGTGTCGGCGTGTGCTTCGTGCTGGCGTTCTTCGCAGCCGCCTTCTCGTCGCTCGGCGCGGGTGCGTCGCGGTCGCTGATCCCGCGGCTCGTCACCGAGGAGCACATTCCGGCGGCGCTCGCGCTCAACAACGTGTACAGCAACCTCGGCGCGGTGGTGGGACCTGCGCTCGGAGGCATCCTGATCGCGACGATCGGCCTGGCGGAGGCGTACGCGGTCGGCGTCGCCGGCTTCGCCGCGTCGCTGACTGCCTTCTGGTTGCTGCCGTCGATCGTCCCGATCGGCAACATCGAGCGTCCCGGAATCCAGTCGGTGATCGAGGGCTTCCGCTTTCTCAAGAGCCAGCGCGCTGTGCTCGGTTGCTTCCTGATCGACACGAACGCGATGGTCTTCGGCATGCCGAGCTCCCTCTTCCCGGCGATCGCGCTCACGCGCCTGAACGCCGGTCCGCAGGCGGTCGGCTACCTGTACGCGGCGCCTGCCGCCGGTGCGCTGCTCGCGTCCCTGCTCTCCGGCTGGCTCGGCCACGTGCGGCGCCAGGGAATCGCGATCTTCATCTCCGCGTCGTTGTGGGGGGTGGCGATCGCGCTCTTCGGCTTCGCCACCGAGCTCTGGGTCGCGCTCGTACTGCTTGCGGCTGCAGGCGCGGCGGACGCGGTCAGCGCGGTGCTCCGGAGCACGATCATGTTCGCGTCCACTCCCGACGCGCTGCAGGGCAGGGTCTCCGCCGCATACCTCGCGCAGGTGACGAGTGCGCCGAGAGTCGGGAACCTCGAGGCGGGAGCGCTCGCCGCGCTCACGAGCATCGAGTTCTCGGTCGTCTCCGGCGGCATCCTCTGCGTCGTCGGCTGCTTCGTGCTCGCAGCATTCATTCCGTCACTGCTCCGCTACGACGCGACGGCGAAGTCGGCGGCGACCGCGACCGCGACCGCATGATTCACCGGAGCTTCTTCGCCCGTGACGTCCACGAGGTCGCGCGCGAGCTGATCGGAGCAGTGCTCCTCGTCGACGGGATCGGCGGCCGGATCGTCGAGCTGGAGGCGTACCAGCAAGACGACCCGGCGAGCCACGGCTTCCGCGGTCCGACGAAGCGAAACGCCTCGATGTTCGGGCCGCCGGGCCACGCATACGTCTACCGCTCGTACGGGATCCACTGGTGCCTCAACCTCGTTTGTGCGGAGGCAGGGCGGGCCGACGCTGTCCTCGTGCGTGCGCTCGAGCCGACCGAGGGACTCGACCTCCAGCGTGCGCGGCGAGGGTCCCAGAGCGTGCGCGCCCTCTGCTCGGGCCCCGGCAAGCTCTGTCAGGCGCTCGCGATCACGAGGGAGCACGACGGACTGCCGCTCGACCGGCCGCCGTTTCGGCTCGAGCCGTCCGACGGCACGGCTCGCGTCGTCACGAGCAGGCGGATCGGGATCACCAGGGCGGCGGAGTTGCCCTGGCGCTATGCGGAAGAGGGCTCGCGTTTCGTCAGCCGCGCGCCTCGCGCACCGTCAGGGTGACGAGCATGTGCCGGGCACCCGCGCGGTGCGGTCCCGGTCGTTGCCGGCGGACGACCGCTCGGGGCGACGCTGCGATCGGCGCCTTGACGGAGAACCCGGCGGCGAGCAGACGGGCACGGGCCTTCCCGAGCGTGAGCCCGACGACGTTGGGGACGACGCCGTGGAGCGGCTTCGCGAGTACGAGCGTGATCGTGTCGAACGACGATGCCGTCCCGGTGCGCGGGAACTGCGCGACGACCGTGTTCAGGCGCTGACCGGGGAGCGCAGGCTTGTAGACGACGTTCGCACGCAGCGGCTGGAGCGCGAGCCGCTGCTCCGCCTGCGGGAGCGTGTCGCCGATCACGCTGGGGACGTCGACCTCGTTTCGCTTGCAGTCCGCAGTCCTCGGCGGCCCGGACCCCAAGAAGTACTCGATGAGGCTCGTCGAGCGGCAGAAGCCGTTGTCCAGCTCGAGCGTTCCGTTCCGCCAGGCAACTCGTCGGGCCGACGCGTACGGCACGGAGTACGACGGGAACGAGTGGACCGTCGTCCCCTCGAGGGCCGACTCCGTGAACGCCTTCCAGATCTCGGCCGGGAACGTTCCGCCGGCGACCGCCTGGCCGTGGAACTGCGACAGCATCGGGATCAGCTTGTTCGGATAGCCGACCCACACCGCTGTCGCCAGCTCGGGCGTGTAGCCGACGAACCATGCGTCGCCGTAGTTCTCCGTCGTGCCGGTCTTGCCCGCGGCGGGTCGATCCGGAAGCGCGGCGCGCTTGCCGGTCCCCTCGGTGACCACGCCTTCGAGGATGCTCGTCTCGAGCGCGTCGAGGTTCGGCGACAGAACCTGTCTGCGCACGGGCCCGTTGTCGTCGATCAGATTGCCGCGGTCGTTGTCGACGCGCACGATTGCGCGCGGGCGGTTGCCGAATGCCGCGCCGTCGATGCGCGCGCCGTCGTCGGCGAGAGTCGAGAACGCACGCGCCATGTCGATCGGGCTGACCGGATCGGCGCCGAGGCCGATCGCGAAGTAGGGGTTGAGGTGACGTGTGATCCCGAGCCGGTGGGCCATGTGCGCGACGTTCGCCGGGCCGACGACCTGGGTGAGCTGTGCGAACACGCTGTTGTCCGAGTTGATCGTCGCGTTCGTGAGATTCGACGAGCCGACGTAGTCGCCCTCGTAGTTGTGCACGTACCAGTACTTGTCGCCGATGAAGATCGACACCGGCTTCGACGCGAACGTCGTCGACGGTGCGATTCCCTGGGCGAGTGCGGCCGCCAGCACGAATGGCTTGAACGACGAGCCGGCCTGCCGCTCGCCCTGGACCGCGAGGTTGAACTGGCTCTCCCGGTAGTTGTGGCCGCCGTACATGGCGACGATCTCGCCGGTCTGCGGTCTGACCGCGACCAGCGCGGCCGAGGGCCCGTTCGGATCGGTGAGGACGGACTGGATCGCCCTGCGCGCGAGCCGCTGCAGGCGGAGATCGATCGTCGTCTGGACGTTCAGGCCGCCGCCGAACACGCGCCGCGCGCCGTACTTCGAGACGAGCTGCTGCTTCACGTAGTTGGCGAAGTACGGTGCCGGGCCCTGGATACCCGGCAGCCGCACGTCCTGCGGCGGCGGCAGCGGCGCCCGGCTCGCCTTGCGGTAGTCGGACTGGGTGATGTCGTGCTGCTGCAGCATCGCCGTAAGCACCTCGCGCCGCCGTCCGCGTGCCGCCACCGGGTTCGTGACCGGGTCGTAGCCGCTCGGGTCGGCGGGGAGCCCAGCCAGGAGCGCGGACTGGGCGAGCGTCAGCTTCTTCGCCGTCGTACCGAAGTAGGTCTGCGCCGCGCGCTGGATACCGTAGGCGCCGTTGCCGAAGTAGATCGTGTTCAGGTAGGCGGTGAGGATCCGGTCCTTCGACCACCGCTGCTCGAGCTGCCATGCAAGTGCCGCTTCCTTCAACTTCCTGCTGATCGTCCGCTTCCCGGAGACGCACGAGTTCTTCACGAACTGCTGTGTGATGGTCGAGCCGCCCTCGACGTAGCGCTGACTCGTGATGTCCGCCCAGAACGCGCGCCCGATGCCTCGGAGGTCGACGCCGTTGTGCTGGTAGAAGCGCTTGTCCTCGACCGCGACGATCGCCTGGAGCATGATCGGGCTGATCTGGTTCGTCGTGACGAGGATTCGGCTCTCCGAGCCGCGCAGCGTCGCGAGGATCGTGTGGTTGTCGTCCGCGTAGATGTGGCCGTCGACCTCGTGGCTGACGTGCGCGGGATCGCAGGACGGCACCTGTCGCGCGATCGCCGTAACGATCCCGAAGGTGAACGACGAGAACCCGAGGAACAGGAAGACGAGCAGGATGAGAAACAGCCGGAGCTTGCGGATCCTGCGGCGGCGCCCGCTCCCAGACGCCTCTCCCGTGCGTCTACGACGGAACAAGCGGCAGATTGTAGCTCCGAGCCCGGTGACTCAGGTGCTGATCGAGATGAACGGCGCCTCCGTCGGTGCGTCCTCCCGGTGCCGCTCGCGCGTCACCATCACCTTCGAGCCGGCGGGAACCGGCCGCTGCAGCGCCACGGCCGTCACGCCCCCGGTCGAGTCGAACGTGCCCGCCGGCTGCGGCGCTCCGCCGTGCAGGACCCACGCCTCGTAGATCTTCCCCTTCGGTGCAGGTGCGAGGCCGGTCAGGATGAGTGCGGCGTCGCCGCTCGGCGTCACGACCAGCCGTCCGCCGCCGCCGGCGTCGATCGACTGCGCGTTCGGCGAAGCGAGGATCTCCTCGACCAGCCGCTGGTTCTTCGCGCTCGCCTGCAGATGATTCACCTTGTTCGACAGGGACGACGCCCACACCGCGAGCGCGACGACGGCCGCCACCGCAGCGACCGCCACCGCCGCAGCGGGGAGCGCCCAGCGCGGGCGCAGCGGAGCGACGTTCGGACGCTCGTTCCGGGCGCTCTCGAGGATGCGCTCACGCAGCGCCGGTGGCGGCATCGGCGCGTCGATCCCGTACGCCAGCGCCGTCGTCGTCTCGGAGAGCGAGGCGAGCTCCTCGCGGCAGTGAGGACAACGCGCGAGGTGCGCCTCGTACTCGCTTACCTCGTCGGGCGTGAGCGCGTCGAGCGCGTACGCGGCGGTCAGATCGTGGAGGGCCTGGGGTTCCATGTCCTCTCCTCCGGCCCCGGGTCCGCGAGCACTTCGCGAAGCCGGCCGAGGCCGCTGAACATCCTGCTCTTGATCGTACCGACGGGTTGTCCGAGCCTCTCGGCGAGCTCGGACTGCGTGAAGCCTCCGTAGTACGCGAGCTCGAGCGCCTCTCGCTGCTGATCCGGAAGCTGGCGCAGCGCTGCCTGCACGCGCTCGCGCTCGTAGCGCAGCCACACGGCCTCGTCGGTCGAGCCCTCGGCCACCGGCTCCGGTGCAGCTTCGATCGGCTCCGCGCGTCGCCGTTCCTCGCGCCGCACGACGTCGACGGCGCGGCGATGCACGAGCGTGAGCACCCATGTCGATGCCTTCGCGCGCTCGGGCCTGAACGTGTCGGCGGTCCGCCACACGGCGAGGAACGCCTCCTGCACCGCATCCTCCGCGAGTGCCGCGTCTCGCACGACGCGAAGCGCGAGCCCGTACGCAGTTCGCCCGAGGCGATCGTAGATCTCCGCGAGCGCCTGCTCGTCCGACCTCGCGACGAGCGCGACGACTGCCTCATCCGAGAGATGGGCGAACGGGCGGGGCATTGCCGGAGCAGTCTGGCCCATCGGCTGTGCTTCGCGTAGGAGATGCGGCCGGTTCGCCCCGGGAACGCGCATGCGATAGTGGACGGGATGGCCGCCGTCTCGCCCTATGGTTCCTGGAGATCGCCGCTCACGCTGGACCTCCTGACGGGTGGCACGAGCGTCGGCCTCACGTACGTCGACATCTCCGACGACGGTCTCTACTGGCTCGAAGGACGTCCCCACGAAGCCGGACGCAACGTGCTCGTCTACAGGGTCCACGGAGGCGAGCCCGTGGACGTCGTCCCGCAGGGGTTCAACGTCAGGAGCCGTGTGCACGAGTACGGCGGCGGGACGTACTGGCGCCACGGCGACACGGTTTACTGCTCCAGCTTCGACGACGGTCGCATCTACCGCTTCGACCGCCCCGGCGACGAGCCGCGGCCGGTGACGCCGGACCCGCCGGAGCCGAGCGCGTTTCGCTACGCCGACGGCGTCGTTGCTCCCGACGGTGGGACCATCGTCTGCGTCCGCGAGCGGCATGTCGGGGGAGAGGTGTTGAACGACCTCGTCGCCTTTCCGACGGACGGCTCGAGCGAGCCGCACGTGCTCGCAGCCGGACACGACTTCTACGCCTGGCCCCGCTTCGATTCCGACGGACGACGGCTTGCGTGGACGACCTGGGACCACCCGCGGATGCCGTTCGACGGGACCGATCTCTGGGTGGCCGAGCTCGCAGGCGACGGGACCCTCACCGAGCCGCGTCACGTCGCCGGCGCAGAGGACGAGTCTGTCATCGACCCGCAATGGAGCCCTGACGGCATCCTCCACTTCGTCTCGGACCGGAGCGGCTGGTGGAACCTCTACGCCGAGCGTGGCGGGACGATCGAGGCCCTGTACCCGAACGACGCCGAGTTCGGGTACCCCCAATGGGTGTTCGGAGTCAGCACGTACGCGTTCCTTCCCGACGAACGGATCGCCTGCGTGGTCACGCGCGACGCACGCGACAGCCTCCAGCTCCTCGAACTCCGATCACGGGCGCTGCGCTCGCTCCAGCTGCCGTACACGGTCTACAACCGCTCGCCTCTGCGCTCGAACGGCACGATGCTCGCGTTCGTGGCTGCGAGCCCGACCGAGACCTCCGCCGTGCTCACGCTCGAGCTCGGCCGAGCACCCCAGGTCGTGAGGAGATCGAGCGATCTCGGTGTCGACGAGCATTACCTGTCGATCGCCGAGCCGATCGACTTCGCGGGAGCAGACGGCGAGCCGGTTCACGCGTTCTTCTACGGACCCACGAACCCCGACTTCGAGGGCCCTGCCGACGAGCTGCCGCCGCTGATCGTCGCGATCCATGGCGGGCCGACGGCGCACGTGACCGACGCGCTCGACCTCGTGACCCAGTTCTTCACGAGCCGCGGCATCGCGCTCGTCGCCGTGAACTACGGCGGCAGCACGGGCTACGGGCGGGAGTACCGGCGCCGGCTGAACGGCCGCTGGGGCGAGATCGACGTCGACGACGCGGTCGCCGCGGCCCGCTTCCTCGGTGAAGGCGGGCGAATCGATCCTCGGCGCGTTGCGATCACAGGAGGCAGCGCTGGCGGCTATACGACGCTGCTCGCGCTCGCGCTCCGCGACGAGTTTGCGGCGGGGATGTCCGAGTACGGCGTTGCCGACCTCGAGCTGCTCGTCCGCGACACGCACAAGTTCGAGGCGCACTACGAGCACTCGCTCATCGGCCCTTACCCCGAGCGCGCGGACCTGTACTGCGAGCGGTCGCCGGTGACGCACGCCGATCGAATCTCGGCTCCGTTGCTCATCCTGCAAGGCCTCGAGGACAAGGTCGTTCCGCCGTCGCAGGCCGAGACGATCATCGAGGTGCTCGAGCGCCGAGGCGTGCCCTACGCGTACCTCGCGTTCGAGGGAGAAGGGCACGGGTTCCGCCGGGCGGACTCCCAGCGGAGGACCCTCGAAGCGGAGCTCTCCTTCCTCGCCCAGGTCTTCGGCTTCGAGCCGGCCGACGAGCTCGAGCCGGTGCGCGTCGAGAACCTCGAACCGGCGCGTCACTAGAATCGCGCGCCATGGCCGGCGTCGACGAGCTGACTCGCAATGCAGTCGACGTGCTCCCTCACGGCGCGCTCGAGCGAAAGCTCGAGCGCGGGCGTCCGCTCCGCGTGAAGCTCGGCATCGACGCGACCGCTCCCGACATCCACCTCGGGTTCGCGTACGTTCTCGACCGGCTCGCCGAGTTCCAGCGTGCGGGCCACACGATCGTGCTGATCGTCGGCGACTACACGGCCCGCATCGGCGACCCGTCGGGACGTTCGGCGGAGCGGCCCGTGCTCGCGGACGAGGTACTCGACGCAAACGCGCAGCAGTTCGCGCAGCAGGCGTTTCGCGTACTCGACCGCGCCCAGACGGAGGTCCGGTTCAACGGCGAATGGCTCGGCAAGCTGTCGTACGCGGAGGTCGTGCGGCTCGCGCGCACGATCACGGTCGCGCGCATCCTCGAGCGTGACGATTTCGCCAAGCGCTTCGGATTGCACGAGCCGATCTCGATCTCCGAGCTCCTGTACCCGCTGATGCAGGCCTACGACTCGGTCGCGATCGAGGCCGACATCGAGATCGGCGGCACCGACCAGCTCTACAACCTCCTGACGGGACGTGACGTCATGGAGCACTACGGGCTCGAGCCGCAGGTCGTGATGACGTACCCGCTGCTCGTCGGCACCGACGGCGAGGAGAAGATGTCGAAGTCGCGCGGGAACTACATCGGCGTCACCGACGCGCCGGAGGAGATGTTCGGCAAGACGATGTCGATCCCCGACGAGGCACTGCCGCAGTGGTGGGAGATGCTCGCGGGCGAAGCGCAGCCGGCCGGCGATGCGATGGGCGCCAAGCTCGAGCTCGCACGGCGGATCGTCGGTCGCTGGCACGGCGACGAGGCCGCACACGCGGCCGAGGAGCACTTCACTCGTGTCGTCCGGGAGCACCGCGCTCCCGACGAGCTCGAGGTCGTGCACCTCGGTGCGAGCGAAGGGACCATCCACCTCCCGGCGTTCCTCGCCTTCAAGCTCGGCGAGTCGTCGAGCCACTGGCGCCGCGTGATCGATCAGGGCGGGGTCAAACTCGACGGCCGGCCCGTGACCGGCTACGACCTACCGGCCGCCGAGGCGGACGGCGCGGTGCTCCAGGCCGGGAGGCGCCATTTCATGCGCTTGACGATCGACTAGCCGCTGCTATCATTTGCGGGCTGCCCAGCCGGGCGGCGCGTGAAAGTCCCTGCAACTCGACAATTGGAGCGCCTTCGGACGCACTCGGATACGACGCAAGTTCCCGGTGATCTGAAGGCCTCTGGCGCGAGTCGGAGGTTTTTTTACGGGCCGACCCTCACAGGCGGCGCGGTCTTTGAAAACTCAGCAGCGTGCGTTTACGTCGAGACCTCGGCCGCTCCTCGGAGCGGGCGAGGAAACGAAACAACCTGTCAGGTCCGATGCGGAATCGGGTCGGCTTTGCCGGCGCGGTCTCGTGGACGACCGACTTTGAGCACAAGCTCAAGGTGACGAAAAGGATTGCCCCTCGGGGCAAACCACTTCTTCACGGAGAGTTTGATCCTGGCTCAGGACGAACGCTGGCGGCGCGCTTAACACATGCAAGTCGAGCGAGAACCAGGGCTTCGGCCCTTGGGGACAGCGGCGAACGGGTGAGTAACACGTGGGTAATCTGCCCTCGGCACCGGGATAGCCCGGGGAAACCCGGATTAATACCGGATGGCCCTTCCGCACTCAGGTGCGGCAGGAAAAGGTAGCTCCGGCCTCCGGCCGAGGATGAGCCCGCGGCGGATTAGCTTGTTGGTGGGGTAACGGCCTACCAAGGCGACGATCCGTAGCTGGTCTGAGAGGACGATCAGCCACACTGGGACTGAGACACGGCCCAGACTCCTACGGGAGGCAGCAGTGGGGAATCTTGC
>DASPSY010000058.1:0-26290 GCA_035623685.1 Gaiellaceae bacterium | reverse complement strand
ACGGGCACCGCCGACGTGATCGCCGCTGTCGGCTTCGCTCGCAGCAACGACCTGACGATCGCCGTTCGCGGCGGCGGGCACAGCATCGCCGGCTTCTCGACCGTCGACGACGGGATCGTCATCGACCTCTCCCGGATCAACAGCGTTCGCGTCGACCCGACGAGGCGAAGAGCGACCGTCGGCGCGGGTGCAACGTGGGCGGACGTCGACCACGAGACGCAGGCACACGGGCTCGCGACGACCGGCGGCCTCGTCTCCACGACCGGTGTCGCCGGCTTCACGCTCGGCGGCGGGATCGGCTGGACGATGCGGGCATTCGGGCTCGCCTGCGACAACCTCGTCGCTGCGGACATCGTCACCGCGGACGGCCGCCTGGTCCACGCGGGCGAGAGCGAGAATCCCGAGCTGCTGTGGGGCCTGCGAGGCGGCGGCGGCAACTTCGGCATCGTCACAGCGTTCGAGTTCGACCTGCATCCGGTCGGGCCGGTGGTGTACGCCGGGCCGATCTTCTACCCGGCCGATGCCGCCCGAGACCTCCTGCGCGCGTTCCGCGCCTGGTCGGCCGACGCCCCCGACGAGATGACCGCGCTCGTCGACCTGACGACGGCGCCTCCGCTTCCGGTCATTCCGGAGGAGTGGCACGGCAAGAAGGTGGCGGCGTTCATCGCCATGTCGACGGGACCGCTCGAGGACGGCGAGGCGCTCGTCCGCGCCTGTCGCGACGTGGCCGATCCGATCGCCGACCTGCTCGGCCCGATGCCGTACCAGATGATGCAGTCGCTGATCGACCCGCTGTGGGCGAAGGGGATCCACGCGTACTTCAAGGCGACGAACCTCGCAGGGCTCGACGATCAGCTCATCGACCGGCTGTGCGAGCTGCACCTCTCGGCGCCGGGCCCACAGTGCGAGGTCCACGTCCACCAGATGGGCGGCGCGGTCGGACGCGTGGCGGAGGGCGCTACGGCGTTTGCCGAGCGAACGATGCCGTTCCTCCTCAACGCGGTCACCGGTTGGCACGACGCCGACGCGGCGGACTCGCACACGCAGTGGGCGCGCGACGTGGTCGCGGTCGCGGCCGATGCGTCGACGGGGCGGGCCTACGTCAACTTCCTCGGCGACGCGGGCGGAGCAAATTCGTCGTACGGCCCAGAGACGTACGCGAGGCTCGTCTCGCTGAAGAACGAGTACGACCCGACGAACGCGTTCCGGCTCAACCAGAACATCGCGCCGGAGACCTAGAGCTCAGGTCGGGAACCGCTCTCGGGAGGCGCTCGCGTGCAGGCGCAGGCGCCTCCCTCGGCCGCGGTTGGACCCGGGTTAGAGTCAATTGACACGCTCCGTCCAATCCCCTTCAGCAGGAGGACGAGCATGAACACGATTCGCCTGGGGTCGATCGTGGCGGTGCTGGCGCTGGCGGGCCTCGCAGGGGGTCAGCCAGCCGGCAGCGCCGTCCGGACCCATGTGGCAGCGCCGACGGTCTCCTCGGCCTGCGGCGCGGGAAGCGTGCGGGCCACGATCGGCGGGCACGTCAAGTGCCTGCACGCGGGCGCGCACTGCTCAACCCGCTTCAACAAGTCGTACCGCAAGCACGGATTCACGTGCACGGGCGGCCGACTGCACCGCATCAAGGCGACGACGCCGCCGCCGCCCGTCACCACACCGACTCCGCCTCCCCCGCCGCCGCCACCCGCGGAGCCGGGTCACTACAAGGGTGAGTCGACGATGGACTCAGACTTCGAGTTCGACGTCACCTCCGACGGAGCTGGCGTGACCAACCTGATCACCGGGGAGATCAACGAGGACTGCGTGATCGAAGGCCTAAACGTGCGCGTAGCCGGACTCACTTCGCTCGGTATCGAATCCGGCTCGACCATCGTCCCGATCGCAGCGGACTCCACTTTCAAGATCGACGCGATGTTCCAGAGTCAGCTCCCGACGGACAGCGGAACCGTGACCACGAACGAGCACGTCGTGATCACCGGTCACTTCTCGGGCGCTTCGGCCTCCGGGACTTTCATCCAGACGACGACCTTCACGCTTCAGGGCGTTCCTTACAGCTGCAGCTCCGATCCCCAGACCTGGACGGTGACGAAGACGAGCTAGGCAGCGCAAACGCGCGGGCAGGCGCCGTGTGGGATCCTTCGACGGCGAGCGACGTCGCCGATCGAGAGGAGCGAGATGACCCGCCTGCCCGCGCACGACGTCCTGTTCGAGCCGATCAGGATCGGCCCGAAGACGCTGCGCAACCGCTTCTACCAGGTGCCGCACTGCACGGGGTTCGGAGTGGTGAAGCCCGGCGGACAGGCACGGTTCCGGGCGATGAAGGCGGAGGGCGGTTGGGCCGCGGTCTGTACCGAGTACTGCGCGATCAGCCCCGACTCCGACGAGACACCGTTCATCTCCGCGCGGCTCTGGGACGACGGCGACGTGCGTGCGCTCTCGCTCATGTGCGACGAGGCACACGAGGCCGGCGCGCTCTCGGGCGTCGAGCTCCACCACTCCGGCGTCCACTGCCCACGGCGCGAGTACCGGCTGCCCGCGATCGCGCCCTCACAGCTCGCGAGCGAGTACCTCGACGTCGTCCCCAAGGCGATGGAGAAGGACGACATCCGCCGTGTGCAGTCCGACTGGGTCAAGGCTGCGATCCGCGGACGCTCGGCCGGCTTCGACATCGTCTACGTCTACGGCGCGCACAGCTATCTCCCGATGCAGTTCCTCTCGCCGTTCTACAACCACCGAACGGACGAGTACGGCGGGCTGCTCGAGAACCGCGCGCGCTTCTGGCTCGAAACGCTCGAGCTCGTCCGCGAGGCGGTCGGCGACGACTGCGCGATCGTCTCCAGGATCGCGGTCGACGCGCTGAGCCCGTACGGGATCGAGCTCGAGGAAGGCCTCGCCTTCATCCGGCTCGCCGATCACCTCGTCGACCTCTGGGACGTCAACATCGGCTCTGCGCTCGAGTGGTCGAAGGACTCGGGCGCCTCGACGTTCTTCGAGGAGGGCTGGCAACTCGAGTGGACACGACGTGCGCGCGAGGCGACGGCGAAGCCGATCGTCGGGGTCGGCCGGCTTACGAGCCCCGACCTCATGGCGGAGATCATCTCGAGCGGCGTGTGGGACATCATCGGTGCCGCACGCCCGTCGATCGCCGATCCGTTTCTGCCGAGGAAGGTCGAGCTCGGCGAGTACGACGAGGTCCGCGAGTGCATCGGCTGCAACATCTGCATCGTGAAGGCCGATCCCGGCGGAAACATCGGCTGCACGCAGAACGCGACCGCCGGTGAGGAGTTCCGGCGGGGCTGGCATCCCGAGCGGTTCGAGCCCGCGGCGAACGCCGATCGCGACGTCCTCGTCGTCGGCTCGGGCCCGGCGGGGATGGAGTGTGCGATCGTGCTCGGCAAGCGCGGCTTTCGGCGCGTGCACCTCGTCGACGCCGAGGACGAGATCGGGGGGATCCTGCGCTGGATCCCGCGCCTCCCCGGCCGGGGCAAATGGGCGCGCGTGCTCAACTGGCGCACGATCCAGCTGGGCAAGCTGCGCAACGTCGAGGTGATCACCGGCGCCCGGCTCGACTCGGACGCCGTGCGCACGTACGGCGCGGAGATCGTCGTGGTCGCCACAGGAGCACACTGGGCTGCCGACGGACTGAACCGCGTCACGCACGAGCCGATCCACGGAGCCGATGCGTCGCTGCCGCACGTGCTCACGCCCGAGCAGGTCATGGTCGAGGGCAAACGACCACCGGGCACGCGCGTCGTCGTGTACGACGGCGACGGCTACTTCATGGCGCCCGGCATCGCCGAACTGCTCGCGGCGGAGGGATGCGAGGTCGAGCTCGTCACCTCTCACGACGAGATCGCGCCGTTCTGCCACGTGACGCTCGAGGACGTCTTCCTCCGCCGGCGAATGCACGAGGCGGGGATCCGCTTCCACCGCTCGGTCGTGCTCGACGAGGTGAGCGAGGGCGGCGTGAAGGGGACCGACGAGTTCGAGGAGGCGTTCGAGCTCGACGCCGACGGCATCGTCCTCGTCACGCACCGGCTCTCGAACGAGTCGCTCTACCTGGAACTGCGCGGCGACGAGCCCGCGCTCGAACGGGAGGGCGTCGAGGCGCTCTACCGGATCGGCGACTGCGTCGCACCGCAGCTCATCGCCGACGCGATCTTCGACGGCCATCGACTCGCACGGGAGATCGACTCGGAGCAGCCGGCGGTGCCGCTTCCGTATCGCCGCGAGCGTCCGGCAGAGGTCGCCACCGCGGCTGTCGGCTAGGTCGCGCCTACGGCGCGTCGAAGTGGCGCACGGCGTGCCAGGTCTCGCCGCTACCGAAGTCGAGGTACCGCGTGCGTTCGATCCAGATGTCTCCATCGCCGAGCAGCGCGCCGGGGATCCGCCCCCGATGCAAACGGATCTCGAGGTAGTGGCTCGGCGAGATCTCGACGGCGCGGCGGTGCACGGCGTCCGTGTACCACTGCTCGGGCACGTCGGGCGTCCAGAAGAGGATCAGATTCCCGAACGCCCCCTTGACGAGCTCGACGTCGTAGTAGCTGAGCAGGCCGATCGCACCGTAGTCGGCCATGCGTCGCACGAGCTCGTCCTCGTATTGGAACAGGACGACGTGGTCGACGTGCTCGCGCGGATGCCCGAAGAAGCCGACCACGGTCGTGTCGGTCGCGTCACCGAGACGCTTCGTGTCGGGGACGACCATGAGGACGCGATGGCCTTCGCTGTCCGTCTCCCTCTGCACGTGGCCGCTTCCCACGCCGTTGCCCTCGCTCAACCACTGCCGCGCCCGGCGACGCTCGTGTCGCAGCATTGCGCGCATCACGTCGGCGTCCCGACTGGTGTGCTCGGGATTGCTGAAGGGTCGTCCGGCGGCGATCTCGTCTGCCCCCAAGATCACGGCGTTGCTCATCGACCTGCCCAGGATCGCATCAGCGGAATCCGGGGGCAAGCGCCGCTCGCGATCTACGGCTCGGGCGGTCCCATTCCTGCGAGGACGTCCGGCGCTCTCGGCGCAGGCGCAGGTGCTATGGGCAGGCCCGCGGCTCGCCACGCGCTGAACCCGCCGATCACGTCGCGCGGATCGGCGAAGCCGAGGTCGGCGAGCGTCGCCGCCGCCAGGCTCGACGCGTAGCCGTCGTCGCAGACGACGATGAGCTGCCTCTCGAGCCCGCCGACGTGCGGGTTCCTCCAGCGGCCGTCCTGCTCGACGCGCCACTCCAGCACGGTCCTCGGGATGTGGAGCGAGCCTCTGATCACGCCGAGGCGGTCGCGCTGGAGCTCCGAGCGGATGTCGACGATCAGGGCACCGTCCCGTGCTGCAGCGTCGGCCTCCTCGGGCGAGAAGCGGCCGATCCTCTCGCGCGCCTCGGCGAGCAGCTGATCGGCGGTGCGCCTCGTTGCCACACGCAGATGATCGAGCCTGAGCGCAGGGCTGTCCACCGCCGATCTCACAACCGCCGAGGCGCGGGCGTTTTGATAGGGAGGCGTTGATGAGTCGACGTGGATTCCTGCTCTTCGCCACCATGTGCGTCCTCTGGGGCGTCCCGTACCTGTTCATCAAGGTCGCGGTCGAGGAGCTCCACCCCGCCACGCTCGTGTTCATGCGCACGGCGCTCGCCGCTCTCGTGCTGCTGCCGATCGCCGCCGCACGCAGCGAGCTTCGACTCCTGCTGCCGCGGTGGCGTCCGCTCGTCGTCTTCGCCGCGATCGAGATCGGCGTGCCGTGGCTGCTGCTCGGGCGCGCCGAGCAGCACCTGTCGAGCTCGCTCACCGCGCTCCTGATCGCCGCAGTGCCACTCGTCGGAGCGCTGCTCGTAGTCGCCTGGCCCGGCAGCGGGGAGCGGCTAGGTCGCCGCTCCATCCTCGGCCTGTTGGTCGGATTCGGCGGCGTCGCCGCGCTCGTCGGCCTGGACACGGCCGGCGCGAACCCGCTCGCCGTCGCCGAGGTCGGCGGTGTCGCAGTCTGCTACGCCGTCGGGCCCGCGATCCTCGACCGCTTCCTGCGCGGCGTTCCGGGGCTCGGCGTGATCGCCGTGTCACTCGGGTTGTGCGCGGTCGTCTACGCGCCGATCGGCGCCGTCGAGTGGCCGACGACGACCCCGAAGGCGAAGGTGATCGTGTCCGTGGTGGTGCTTGCCCTCGTCTGCACGGCCGTCGCCTTCCTGGTCTTCTTCGCGCTGATCGCCGAGATCGGACCCGTTCGAGCGACCGTGTTCACCTACGTGAACCCCGCCGTGGCGGCGCTGCTCGGCGTGACCGTGCTCGGGGAGTCGTTCACCGTCGGCATGGGCGTCGGGCTCGTGCTGATCCTGATCGGATCGGTCCTCGCCACCCGGCGACCGGCGAGCGCCACAAGGGGAGCAGCCGTGCCGGAGCTCGAGCCGGCGGCGGTCCCTGTCGGCGACTGAGGCGACGCCGTCGGCTCAGTGCGAGACGGCGGCCGCGGCGAGCTCCGAGACGAGCGTGTCCGTGTGGAAGCGCTCGAGCGCGAACGGCTCGATCAGGCCCGGCGTCTTCTCCGTGGCCACGAGCTCGGCCAGCGTGGTGCCGACGATCGGCGCCGCCTTGAACCCGTAGGTGCCCCAGCCGGTCGAGACGTGGAAGCCGTCGACCTCCGTCTTGCCGATGATGGGACTGAAGTCCGGGCTGATGTCGCACAGGCCCGTCCACTGACGGAGCACCCGAATCTGCTCGAGCTGCGGGAACAGCTCGAGCACGTGCTTCGCCGAGTATTCGAGGAACGGGAACGTGCTCGTCGTGCGATACGTCGTGTACGGCTCGATCTCGGCGCCGATCAGGAACTCGCCGCGGTCGGTCTGCGAGACGTAGACGTGCATCTGCGACGAGACGATCACGACGTCGAGGAACGGCTTGCACGGCTCCGTGACGAACGCCTGCAGGATGTGCGTGGTGATCGGCAGCTTGACGCCGACCAGGTCGGCGACGAGCGTCGACCAGCCGGCGGTCGCGCTCACGACCGCCCCGCACGCGATGTCGCCGCGGTTCGTCTGAACGCCGGTCACGCGGCCGTTCGACCGCGTGATCCCGGTGACCGTCGTATACGGATGGATCTCCACGCCGCCGCGGTCGGCGGCGCGCGCAAACCCCCAGACGACGGCATCGTGGCGGATGATCCCGCCGGGGGCGTGGTAGAGCGCGCCCATGATCGGCCAGGTCGGGTGATCCGAGAGGTCGAGCTCGGGACACATCTTCGCGATCTCGTCGGGATAGACGACGCGGCTGTCGATCCCCAGCAGCTGGTTGACTTCGGCGCGCTCGATCGTCGTCACCATCGCGCGCTCGGAGTGCGCGAGGGTCAGGTGTCCCTGTTGAGAGAACAGGAGGTTGAAGTCGAGCTCGCTCGAGAGCCTCTCGTACAGCTCGACACTGCGCTGGTAGAACGCCGCGCCCTCCGGGGTCCGGTAGTTCGAGCGGATGATCGTCGTGTTGCGCCCGGCCGCGCCCGAGCCGATGTAGTTCTGCTCGAGCACTGCGATGTCGCGCACGCCGTGGTTCTTGACGAGGTAGTACGCGGTCGCGAGACCGTGCGAGCCACCGCCGATGATGACGACGTCGTACTTCCGCTTGAGCTCGCCGCGCGGCCGCCACATCCGCCGCACCCTGAACACGTCCTTCATTCGACGCGCACCCCCTCCTGCAGGTCGCGCACCGCCTCGACCACCGAGTGGCCGTACTCCTGCGGAAAGAAGATGCGGTACCGACTGCCGTGCGCGGCGACGAGCGCCGGCACGTCGGCGACCTTGCCCGCCGCCGGGAGCCGACCGAGGTCCAGGTCGGTGAGGCGCCGCATCAGCGTCAGCCCCTCCACCTCGATGCCGGCAAGGACGCTCGTCACGTCGAGGACGAGGCCGGGCAGGCTTCCCCGCAGCTCCGGAACGCGAGCCTGGTCGCAGACGACGAGCGCGCGCTCCTTCGTGACCGAGAGGACGTCCGCGTCGCCGGCGTCGATGGCGTCGACCGGCGCACGGACCTCGAGTTTGCCGAGCAGCGAGAGGTCCCGAATGTCGGTGGCGCCCTCGAGCGCGCGTGCCAGCGGCGACGCTGCGCGGGGGGCGACGCCGCCGGCGCTGCGCGCCTCGACCGGCGAGAGGAACGCGAGCCCGCTCACGTGCGCAACCGCTCGCCGTCGGGGTCGAAGAAGGGACGCAGCCGGACGTGCGCCGGCTCGAGACGGCCATCGACGCGGATCTCGAAGCGTGAGTCCTCGTTCGCGAGCTCGGGCGGGAGCCAGGCGAGCCCGATCGAGCGTTCGACCTTCGTGCTCCAGCGCGCGCTCGTCACCCGGCCGACCGGCCGCCCGCCGACCACGACCTGACCGCCCTCGGGCGGGACGACGCCGTTCGTCATCTCGAAGCCGACGAGCTGCTCCCGGTTGCCCCGCCGCTCCGCCAGCTCGAGCGCCGACCTGCCGACGAAGTCGTCCTTGTCGAGCTTGACGATCCACGGCATGTTCGCGCTCAGCGAGTTCGACTCGGAGTCCGTGTCCTGGCCGACGATGATGTGCTGCTTCTCGAGCCTGAGGATCCGCTGCGCCTCGAGTCCGAACGGCTGCACGCCGAGATCGGCGCCGCGCTCGAGCAGCGTGTCCCAGAGGTGCTCGCCGTAGAGGCTCGGGAAGTGGAGCTCGTAGCCGAGCTCGCCGACGAAGCCGATCCGCAACAGCAGCGAAGGGACGCCGGCCACATGCGCATGCCGCGCGTCGAGGTACTTGAACGCGTCAGGCGACAGGTCCTCGCTCGTCAGGCGCGAGAGCAGGTCGCGTGCGCGCGGGCCGGCGACGTTGAGCGCGGCGAGCCCGCCCGTGTAGTTGACGATCGCGACGTCCATGTGCCAGACGGCGTTCCACCACTCGAACCACTCGAGCACGCCCTCGGATCCGGTCGAGGTCGTCGTCACGTAGAAGCAGTCGTCGTCGAGCCGCGCGATCGTACCGTCGTCGATGATCCGGCCGGCGTCCGTCGAGAGGACTCCGTAGCGCACACGCCCCGTCTTCAGATCGGCGAACCGATTCGAGTAGAGACGCTCGAGGAACGCCGCCGAATCGCTGCCGACGACGAGCAGCTTGCCGAGTGTCGACACGTCGATCACGCCGACCGTCTCGTGCACGTTCGAGGCCTCTGTCGGCGCGTCGCCGTACGAGTGCGGACGCCGCCACGCGCCGGTCCACATGATCGTCGCGCCCTGCTCCTCGTGTCGGTGATGGATGGACGTGCGCTTCGCGGGCTCGTGCCCGCGCCCGCCGAGCAGCCCGAGCTTCACGGGAGCCCACGGCGGCCGCGGCGTCGTTCCTCCGATCACGGCTGGATCGCGCGCGCGCTCGCGCGCGTACCAGTGCACGGACGCGAGGTGGCAGAGACGGCCCTGGCACGGGCCCATCGTCACCGTCGTGTAGCGCTTCGCGAGCTCGATCGAGTCGAACCCCTCGGCGATCGCGCGCTTGAGGTCCTTCTCGCTCACGTCCTCGCAGAGACAGACGAACGACTTGTCCCGCCCTCCGGAATAGCTCGCATGCGGCACGGCAACGGCGCCGACATCGCCGGTGACGCGACCGACGGCCTCGACGTTCGCGGGCAGCTCCGTGGGGACGAAGATCCCGCGCGAGACGTCGTACGTGATCGTCGCGCCCGCCTGCGCGAGCAGCGAGTACGCGGGCTGCGGCGAGCCGGAGGCGACGAGCAGGTCGCACTTGGTGCGCTTTCCGTCGATCTTCACCGAGCGGAGTCGGCCGTGGCGTCCGCTCGCGCTCAGCTCCGCAGGTTTCCGGCCTCGGAGATCGACAACCTCGAGGACGTCGACGCCCGACGCGCGAAGCGCGGCTGCGCAGTCGAGCGCCCGGTCGTCCGAGGCGACGACCACCGCGCGCTCTGCCGGCTTGACCGAGAAGTCCCGCACGAGTCGGCGCACCGCCTCGGGCAGCATCACGCCGACGAGGTCGTTGCCGTGGAACACGAGCGGCTGCTCCAACGTGCCGGTGGCGATGACGATCCGCTTCGCCCTGATGCGCAGCAGCACTCGACCGGCGTCGACCGGGACCAGACCTCCCTCGTAGACGCCGATCGCGCGGCCGGGCGCGATCACCTCGACCCCTTCCGGGCGCTCGTTCGCGGCACTCTCGTCCACGAGCACGACCCGGTCTCCTCGCGCCGCCGCTTCCCGCGCAGCACGAAGGCCGGAGCGACCGCCGCCGATCACGAGCACGTCGGTCGAGCGATGCTCCGTGTCGAAACGCTCGACTCTGCCCGCATGCTTGTCGATGCGTCCGAGCCCGGCGACGTTGCGGAGGAACTTCTCGTAGTAGGGCCACAGGCGGCGCGGCCGGATCATCGTCCGGTAGTAGAAGCCGACCGGCGTGAACGGCCCGCCGAAGCGATCGACAGCGGAGAGGAGATCGTGGTCGAGCGAGCCGAGGACGTTCTGCGGCTCGACGTGCGCGCCGTCGCGGACCGGCTCGACGCAGACGCGGACGTTCGGCGTGCCGTCGACCTGCATCATGCAATTCGCGCAGCTGCCCGTACAGCAGAGGAGCCCGCGCGGCCGGTGGTACTTGAAGCTGCGCGAGAAGATCCGCTGGCCCGACGCGTAGAGCGCCGACCCGATCGTGTCTCCCGCGAACGCGGTGACCGGCTGCTCGTCGAACCTGAACGTGAGCTCACGCGAACGGTCGATCCGCTCGCCGGGCTGCGCCGGAAGCCGCATCAGGCGCCCGGGAGCTCCACCCGCAGGACCTCGTTCGTCCGCGTGTCGCGCTCGGCCAGGAACCAGACCTCGCAGCCGAACCGGTGGTACCACCACTCACGCTGGACGCCCGCGACGTTGCGCCTGAAGTAGACGTAATCGGTCAGCGCGCGGAGGTCGGCCGAGCCGGTCGGACGCGAGGTCACCTCGCCGGCATACGCGAACTCGTTGACGTCGCGCTCGCCGCAGTTCGGACAACTCAGCAGGAACGACAGACGTGGCCTCCTAATCGCCGCTGGGGAAATACCGTTGCCATTTTTTCGGAGGCGGCGTCCGAGCGCAACCGTCAGTCGACCACCGCCGGCGTCTTGTTGAGACGCTATTGCCGGTTAGGCTATACGGGCTCGACCCCCGCTCGTTCCCACTCTAGACAGCCGCAAGGCGACTCCCTTGCGCGAGAAGGAGCCGGCCATGGCAGTCGTCGAATCAGGTCCGAATCAAGTGCAGCAGGTCCTCGCGAAGGGACCGATCCCCGATCCGTTCCCGACCCTCGACGAGGCGCGCGACGACGCGGACCGGCAGAAGCGCATCAAGCAGATCCGGAAGCTGATCGACGAGCGCGGGATCAAGTACATCTTCTTCCAGCAGGTCTCCATCTCCGGCCATGTCAACGGCAAAGGCGTGGCGGCGACGCAGTGGGAGAAGGTCGCCACCGACGGCTACCAGCTCGTCTACGGCGCGACGGCGGATCTGTTCGTCGACCGGCAGGACCGGTACATCGGCTTCGGCCCCGAGGAGTCAGAGCTGGCGGCGATCGCCGACCTCGACACGTTCGCACAGCTCCCGTGGGACGAGCGCGTCGCCCGGGTGTACTGCGACTGCTACGACACGGAGTCCGGCGAGCTGCTCGAGGCCGACCCCCGGCAGAACCTGAAGCGGATCATGAACGAGGTCGAGCAGGAGCTCGGCTACACGTTCCTCTGCGGCGTCGAGCCCGAGATGATGTGGATGCGCAAGACCGATGATCCGAACGAGGCGCAGGGCCTGACGAAGCCCTGGTGCTACCACATCAACCAGTTCGAGGAGCTCCGGGAGATCATCCTCGACGTCATCGACTACGGCGAGCGGCTCGGGATCTCGCCGACGTACGGCGACCACGAGGACTCGCCGGGACAGCTCGAGCTCAACTTCCTCTTCGATCGCGCGGTGCGCACGGCCGACAACCTCTCCACCTACCGCCAGATCTGCGCTGCGGTCGCGCGCAAGCACGGCGTGGTCGCGAGCTTCATGCCCAAGCCGTTCACCGGCGTCTCTGCGAACGGCGCGCACCACCACTTCACGCTCGTCGACGAGGACGGCAACAACGTCTTCTACGACGCAGACGGCCCGGCGAAGCTGTCCGAGATCGGCCTGCAGTTCATGGGCGGGATCCTCGACCACTATCGCGGCCTCTGCGGCCTCACTGCGTCCACCGTCAACTCCTACAAGCGCTTCTGGGACTTCGGCTTCTGGGCGCCGATCTACAAGGACTACGGCTGGCAGAACCGCACCACGCTCGTCCGCGTCGCCAGCGGAGGCCGGTTCGAGTTCCGTGCCGTCGACTCTGCGTGCAACCCGTACCTGACGCAGGCCGCGCTCCTAAAGACGGGGCTCGACGGGGTGAAGCGCAAGCTCGACCCCGGGCCGCCGCAGCAACGCAACGTCTACGACGTTCTCGCGGAAGGCGGCGAGATCCCGCGCGTGCCCGATCACCTCGGCGAGGCGCTGCAGGCGCTCTCCGAGGACGAGGTCGTGCGCAGCGCGCTGCCGGGGCGTCTCTACGATGTCTACATGCACTACAAGCGCGACGAGTGGGAGCAGTTCCTCGCCGCCGTCACCGACTGGGAGCGGGAGAAGTACCTGGACGTGCTGCCCTGATGTGCGGAATCGCGGGGATCATCTACCGCGACAACGGCACGGCGCACGACGTCGGCCGTGACATGACGCGAATGCTGCAGTCGATGAAGCACCGCGGTCCCGACTCGAGCGGCTACGCGCTGTACGGCGAGCCGAGCGAGCTCGTGGTCATGCGCTACAAGCTCGCCGACGCCAATACGCCGCGCGACTTCGAGTTCCACGACCTCCTGCGCCGACATCGCGCGATCGTCGAGTCGCGCCTCGAGCGGCTCGGCGCACGCATCCACGACATCGAGGAAGAGACCGAGTACGCCTTCCGGGTGACATTGGGGTACGACGGCGAACTGAAGCAGCTCGCCGACTTCGTCGAGGACGTGCCGGGCGCAGAGGTGCTGTCGCTCGGCCACGCGCTCGAGATCGTCAAGGACCTCGGTGACGCGGAAACCGTCGCCGACCAGTACGGTCTCGGCGGGATCCGCGGCACCCACGGCATCGGTCACGTCCGGATGGCGACCGAGTCCGACGTCGACATCTCCGGGGCCCACCCCTACTGGGCATATCCGTTCTCCGACGTGGCCGTCGTCCACAACGGGCAGTTGACGAACTACTTCCATTGGCGCCGGCGCCTTGAGCGGGACGGCAACCGATTCAACTCCGAGTGCGACTCGGAGATCATCGCCGTCTACCTCGCGCAGAAGATGGGCGAAGGAGCGAGCCTCGAGGACGCGATGCACGAGAGCCTCGACGACCTCGACGGCGTGTTCACGTACATCTGCGTCACCGAGGACGCGCTCGGCGTGGCGAAGGACGAGATGGCCGCGAAGCCGCTCGTCCTGTACGAAGGAGACGACCTCGTGGCGCTCGCCTCCGAGGAGATCGCGATCCGCGCGGTCGTCGACCGCGAGATCGAGACCTACGATCCCTACGAGCGCGAGGTCCTCGTGTGGACGCGGTAGCAGGCGAGCGGCGGATCACCTACGACGCGCGCGGCCTGGCCGAGCCGCACGCCGAGGTGCCGAGAGTCTCCGAGATCGACGGCGTGGAGGCTCGCTTCGACGCGAAGAGCCTGTCCACGCGACAGATCAACCTCGAGCTGCGGTGGCTGCTCTACGAGCAAGGCGTGACGAGCGTGACGGTCGAGAACCCGGGCGCGAAGCACTCGCTCGGCGTCGGCATCCTCACGCGCTGCAAGATCGCCTTCGCCGGCAGTCTCGGGTACTTCGGGTGCGGCCTGATCGACGGTCCCGAGATCCACGTGCGGGGGCGCGTCGGCTGGTCGGCCTGCGAGAACATGATGTCCGGCGTCGTCGTGATCGACTCGAACGCCGGCTCCCTCACGGCCGCCGCGATCCGCGGCGGCGACGTCGTCGTCAAGGGTCGTGTGGGCGCACGGACCGGAATCGACCAGAAGGGCGGGACGATCATCTCCCTGGGCGACGCGGGCTCCATGACGGGCTTCATGATGCAGCGCGGCCGACAGATCCTCTGCGGCAACGTCGGCCCGGGGCTCGGCGACTCGATGTACGACGGGACGATCTACGTCGCGGGCACGGTCAAGTCGCTCGGCATCGACTGCGTTCCCGGCGAGTGGACGGACGCAGACACCGAGCTGATCGAGCGCAAGTTCCGGATCCACGGGCTCGGCACACCGCCGGAGTTCCAGAAGTTCGTCTGCGGCAAGAAGCTCTACAACTACGACAACCTCGAGCCCTCCGAAAGGAAGCTGGTCCTCTGATGGCCGACGAGACAGCGCCCACAAGCCGCAACGTCCTCGGGCACTCGAAGATCTTCACGCCCGAGGTCATCAACGACATCCACATGAAGGCCGAGCTCGGCCGCTACCGGATGCGCGGCTTCTCGATCTTCAAGGACATGCCTCACTGGGACGAGCTGATGTTCCTGCCGGGAACCCTCACCCGGTTCGTGATCGAGGGCTACCGCGAGAAGTGCGTGACGAAGACGGTGATCGGTGCACGGTTCGCAAAGAAGCCGCTCGAGCTCGACATCCCCGTCTACATCACGGGCATGAGCTTCGGCGCGCTCTCGCTCGAGGCGAAGATGGCGCTGGCGAAGGGCGCGTCGATGGCAGGCACCGCGACGTGCTCGGGCGAGGGCGGGATGATCCCGCCCGAGCGCGACCACTCGACGAAGTGGTACTACCAGGTGATCCAGAGCAGGTACGGGTTCAACCCGCACCACCTGATGCTGGCCGACGGCGTCGAGTTCTTCATCGGCCAGGGCTGCAAGGTCGGGCTGGGCGGTCACCTGATGGGACAGAAGGTGACCGAGCAGGTCGCGGAGATGCGCTCGCTGCCGGTCGGCATCGACCAGCGCTCCCCGGCCCGCCATCCAGACTGGCTCGGCCCCGACGACCTCTCGCTGAAGGTCCAGGAGATCCGCGAGGCGACCGACTACCAGGTGCCGATCCAGCTCAAGCTCGGAGCCGCGCGCGTGTACGACGACGTGCGCATGGCCGCGAAGTGCGGACCGGACGTGATCTACTTGGACGGCGCGGAGGGCGGCACCGGTGCAGGACCGCACATCGCCACCGAGGAGACCGGCATTCCGCTGATGGCTGCAATCCCGGAGGCCCGGCGGGCGCTCGAGGACGTCGGCCTCGCCGACCAGGTCGACCTCGTCGTCGCCGGCGGGATCCGCAACGGCGGCGACGTCGCGAAGTGCCTCGCCCTCGGCGCCGACGCGGTCGCGCTCGGCCACTCGGCGCTGATGGCGCTGAACTGCAACAAGGAGATCCCCGGCGTGACCGACTACGAGGGGACGATCGGCGTCCCCGCGGGCCAGTGCTACCACTGCCACACCGGTCGCTGCCCGGTCGGGATCACGACGCAGGATCCCGAGCTGCGCAAGCGGCTCGTCGTCGAGGAGGCCGCCGAGCGCGTCTACAACTTCCTGCACACGCTGACGCTCGAGCTGCAGATGCTCGCGCGGGCCTGCGGGAAGACGAACGTCCACTCGCTCGAGCCCGAGGATCTCTGCGCGCTGACCGTCGAGGCGGCAGCGATGGCGAAGGTCCCGCTCGCCGGCACGAACTGGATCCCGGGGGTCACCGAGGAGCAGACGCTCGCGGAGATGAAGCGCATGCTCGAGAAGCACCTCGAGTACCCGGTCGACTACATGCCCTCGGGGATGGAGGCGATCTCGGATTGAGCGTTCACGAACCCGAGAAGAAGACCGCGCTCGACGCCGAGTACCTCTCCGGCCACCGCTTCTCGTACCAGGAGGACATCGCGGAGGTCGAGGACGTCGACCTGCTCGCGGCGACGCCGGGCGACGACCTCAACTGGCTCGAGGACATCGAGCTGCTCGAGGAGGACGGCGTCCCCGCGGTGTTCGACCGCTACTCGAACTCGTTCCTGAAGATCTACTTCGCGATCCCGGAAGGACGCGAGAACGAGCTCGCGCGCAAGGTGCTGATCAAGCACCTGCAGTCGGGCAACTCCTACGGGATCCAGCTGAAGGCGCAGCACGCGAAGTTCCCACAGCCCGAGCTCGGTCCGTGGGTCGAGAACTCGGCGACGATGGGAACGGACTGGCATGCGCCCGTGCTCGAGGGGTGGCAGCCGCCCGACCACTGAACGTGCTAGTCTCCGTTTGTACGAGCATTTGGCAATACCATTGCCCGTACGGCGATAAATGAGCATCCCACGGTCAGCGCGTTACGTCGTCGTCGGAGCCGGCATCCACGGGCTCTCGACCGCCTACCACCTTGCGAAGGAGCTGCGCACGCGTGGCCTCGGCTCGGGGCAGGACGTCGTCGTCCTCGACAAGACGGCGCCGGGCGCCGGCGCGTCGGGGATCGCCTGCGGCGTCGTCCGCAACAACTACTTCCAGCCGGCGATGAGCGAGCTGATGCAGGCCTGCGTCGAGGTGTGGGAATCCGACCCCGAGGCGTACCACTACAACCCCGTCGGCTACATCGCGCTCGGCGCCGCCGTGCAGGAGCCGGATCTCGTCGCGACGTACGAGCGGCAGGAGCGGATCGGCTACCGGTCCGACCTGATCGTCGGCGGGGCCGACGTCGAGGCTCACATGAAGGAGCTCTTCCCCGACTGGCGTGCCCAGGGCGTGACGGCCTGCCTTCACGAACGACAGGGCGGGTTCGCGTTCAACCTCGACTCGGTGCTCGGCCTCGTCGCGAAGTGCGAGTCCGAGGACGTGACAGTCCTGTCGGGGGTCGAGGTCGAAGCGATCGCGCTCGGCGGCGACGGAGCCGCGACGTCGGTTCGGACGAACCGGGGCGAGATCGCGATCGGGGATCAGCTCGTGCTCGCACCCGGTCCGTGGGCGCGGGAGTTCTGGCAGATGCTGGGCCTGCCGCCGACGATCGACATCCGCACGCCGTCCGGTGACGTCGTCAAAGACCGTCCGATGTGGACGTACTGGAATCTCCAGGAAGGCGAGATCGAGATCGACCCGCTCGTGTTCGCAACTGCGGACGGCGGCGCGCCGCCGGTGATCCACCTCGATACCGATGCTCCGCTCCACACCGACGAGGGCGCTCTCGTGACGGACGAGCTCTGGGGGATCTACTTCAAGCGCGACCGGCACGGCGTCCAGGGCGGTGCGTCGCCGCTCGTCGTCGACGGAGACGTGACGCTCGATCCGTATCCGCAGACGACGAACGTCGATCCGAGCTTCGCCGACATGTGGTGCGCCGCCCTCTCGCACGCGATGAGCAGGTTCGAGGGATGCAGGCCGCTGTACAAGATCGCCCGCTCGGGAGGCGTCGGCGCGTTCACGGCCGACAACTTCCCGGTGTTCGACTACCTGAAGCCGAATGTCTATGCGGTCCTCGACTCGAATCACGGGTACAAGATGATCGGCGTCGGCCGAGAGGTGGCGAAGGTGCTCGTGGGCGAGCACTCGAGCCTCCTGTACCCGTTCCGCTTCGAGCGGTTTGCCACAGGCGACCTCCACCCGGTGTCGCACTCCCCGTACCCCTGGTCGTAGCGTGCGTTAGCTTCTCGTCGTGACCGACGAGAGCACGCAGGGGTCGGGGCCCGCGGCCACCCCGGACCACGAGCCGCCGAAGGGAGCCGAGACCACCGCCAGCTGGACGGGCGGAGCGTCGCAGATCGACTACACCGCCAGCGCGAAATGGTTGGTGCTGCGGAAGAAGGAGAAGCCCGCGGCCGAGATCTTCTCGGTCTCGTATGTCGCCGACAATGCCGACGAGGATCGCCCGGTCGCATTCGTCTTCAACGGCGGGCCAGGCGCCTCGTCCGCCTACCTCCACCTCGGCGCCGTCGGTCCGCGCCGGGTCGCCTTCCCGCCGGACGGCTCGCTCCCGGAGATGCCGCCGCGGCTCGTCGAGAACGAGGCATCGTGGCTCCCGTTCAGCGACCTCGTCTTCGTCGACCCGATCGGGACCGGCTTCAGCCGCGTCATCGACGACGACAAGAAGGGAGACGACGGGAAGAGCGGCGCCGGAGCGGATGCCAAGAAGGAAGACGCGACCGACCCGAAGGAGTACTTCGGGCAGAAACGCGACCTCGAGTCGCTCTGCGAGTTCATGGGCCGCTGGCTCTCGACCCACGGGCGCTGGGGATCGCCGGTCTACATCGCGGGAGAGAGCTACGGCGGCTACCGGGTCGGTCGACTCGTCCGCATGCTCCAGGAGAGCGCGGGGATCGGCCTCAACGGCGCGATCCTCATTTCGCCCGCCCTCGAGATCTCGACGTTGAGCCCGAGCGACTACGACGTGCTGACCTGGGTCGACACGCTGCCGACGATGGCGGCGGCCGCCGCCCATCACGGACGCTCGCGCGCCTTCCCGAGCGGCACCGCCCTCGACGACGTGCTGCACGACGCCGAGGGGTTTGCGACCGGCGAGTACGCCTCGTTCCTCACGCGTGGCGCCTCGATGGCCGAGCCCGAGCGGGAGCGGATCCTCGGGCGTCTCGCCGACCTCGTCGGCTTGCCGGTCGAGCTGGTCGTGCGAGCGGAGGGCCGGATCACGATCCGCACCTTCACGCGCGAGCTGCTGCGCGACGAGCGCAAGGTGCTCGGTCTCTACGACGCGACGATCACCGTCACCGACCCGTTCCCGGACCGCGAGTCCTTTCTCGGACCCGACCCGACGCTCGTGGGGATCAGCCCCGCCTACACGATGGCGATCAACCGCCAGCTCCGATCGGAGATCGGCGTCGAGACCGACCGCGAGTACATGCTCCTGAGCTTCGAGGTCAACAGCTCCTGGAAGGACGACGCCCCGCAGCACGCCTTTCTCCCGCTCCCGGGGGCGACCGACGACTTCCGCTACGGCATGTCGCTGAACCCGCACATGCGCTCGTTCATCGCGCATGGCCAGTACGACCTCGTCACCCCGTACTTCTCGAGCGACCGGCTCCGCAACCTCATGCGCCTCGACCCGGACATGACGGGCCGCCTGACCGTCCGCCACTTCGGCGGCGGCCACATGTTCTACGCCTGGGAGGAGAGCCGCCGGGACTTCACGCAGGCGATCGCGAACTTCTTCGCGGGCTAGCGCTCCTTCGCGCGCCTCCGCTCGGCCTCGTAGACGGGATGCGAGACGAGCTCGCCCGCGACGTCGTCGCCGCCGACACGTGCGGTCACCTTCGTCCCGGGCACGAGGTGGTCCTTGTGCACCTTCGCCAGCCCGAGCGTCTTGCCGAGGTACGGGGAGACGACAGCCTGTGTCACGAATCCGACCTCTGCACCGGCGACCGAGAGCGGAGCGCCGCTCGCGTCGTCGCCGCCGGCGTCGAGCACGACGCTCGTCAGGCGCAGCACCGTCGCCTCGCGGTCGCGTTCGGTGCCGGGACGGCCCTGGAAGTCCTCCTTGTCCGCGGGCACCGCCCAGCCGAGCCCGCACTCGAACGGCGAGACGGACGGGTCGTACTCGATGCCGCCGATGATGAAGCCACCCTCGATCCGGAACAGGTCGAGCGCCGCCATGCCGATCACGGTCAGGCCGAGCGGCTCGCCGTGGGCGACCAGCGCGTCCCAGAGCTCGAGCGCCCGTTCGCGGGCGACCCAGAGCTCGTAGCCGAGCTCCGCGGTGTAGCCGAGACGCGTCATGAACGCCGGCACGCCGGCGATCTCGACGTCCTCGCGGAACGTGTAGTACGGGAACGCGGCGTTCGAGAGGTCCTCGCTCGCGATCCCTTGCAGGATCTCGCGGCTGCGCGGCCCCTGGACGCAGACGTGCGGGAGCGAATCGGTCAGCTCCTGCACAACGATGTCCGTTCCCTCGGCGCGTTCGCGGAAGATCTCGTAGTCGCGGTCGTTCGCCCCGCAGAAGCGGACGTGATCCGGGCTGCGCACGAGCACCGTGCAGTCGTCGACCATCTTCCCGTCCTCGTCGCAGAGCGGGCCGTAGGCGATCCGCCCCGGCTTCACGTTCGCCACGTCGCGTGCGACGACGGAGTTCACGAGCTCGAGGGCGCCCGGCCCGTCGATGTCCACCTTCCGCAGCATCGTGAAGTCCATCAGCCCCGCCGTCTCGCGCACGGCGCGGTACTCGGCCTGCGTGTCGGTCACGACAGCAGGAGCGAAGTAGCCGAACAGGTCCATCCACTGGTCGGTCATCGCCTCCAGACGGGGGTGGAACGCGGTCTGCTTGCTCACTCCTGCTCCTTTCCGTCGTGCGAGTGGGATTCCGCGAGGATGCCGACCTCGGCACCCGGGTCGAGCGCCTCGAGCACGAGCTCCGAGAGCTCGCGCAGCTCGAGCTCGCCCTGGTGTCCCGACGTCTTGATCGCATCCTCGTACATCGTCACGTCCTTCGGGCACGCGACGACGAAGTAGTCGAGCTCGCCGAGCTCGACCGCCTCGTCGATGCGCTGCTCGCTGGGACGCCTCGAGCCCGCGCGCGCGAGCTCCTTCATCCAGATCCGCCCTCCGCCGGCGCCGCAGCAGAACGAGTTGTCGCGGTTCCTCGGCAGCTCGACCAGCTCGCAGCCGATCGCCTCGAGCACCATGCGCGGCGGCTCGTAGACGCCGTTGTACCGCCCGAGCGTGCACGGATCGTGGTACGTGACGCGGTAGCCGAGATGCTTGCTCGGCACGAGCCGCCCGTCCTCCAACAGTTCGAGCAGCAGCTGCGAGTGGTGGAGCACCTCCCAGATGCCTCCGTGCTGCGGATACTCGTTCTTCAGGGTGTGAAAGCTGTGCGGGTCGGACGAGAAGATCCGCTCGAACTCGCACCCGGAGATCGTGCGCACATTCTCCTCCGCGAGCGCGCTCCAGAGGCCTTCCTCCCCCGCTCTGCGAACGTCGCAGCCGGCCGTCTTCTCCGCGTCGAAGAGGATGCCGAAGTCGACGCCTGCGCTGTTCAGGATTCGGGCCAGCGCCTGGGTCGCCCGCTGGTTCCGCACGTCGAACGACGCGTAGTCGCCGACGAACCAGAGCAGCTCGGAGGGCTCGCGCCGCGCGTCCTTCACCTCGAAGTCGAGCTCGCGCGTCCAGCGCGGCCGCTTCCGCTTCGGCTCACCGAACGAGTTGCCGGTCTCGTAGACGGCCTCGAGCGTCGACTGCAGCATGGTGTCGAGCTCTCCCTCCTCGACGAGCCTGCGTCGCAGCTGGTTGATGATCGGCACGTGCTCGATCCCGACCGGGCAGATCTCGACGCAGGCCATGCACTGCGTGCACGACCACAGCGTCTCCGGGCGGATCCGGGCGCCGACGAGGTCCGCGCCGGGCTCCGCGAGCGGCGGCACCCCGAGCGTCGAGCGGATCCCGATCGATCCCTCTGCGAGCTCGCGCAGGTCGAGGACGAGATCGCGTGGAGACAGCGGGTAGCCGCCCGCGTTCGCGGGACAGGCGACGTGACACTTGCCACACTTCGTGCACGCGTCGAGCGAGACGAGGTGCTGCCACGACAGATCGGTGATCCGGCCGTAGCCGACTTGCTCCGGGGTCGCGTCCTCGGGGAGCGGAACGAGCGCCTTGCCGGCACGGTCGTTGCGAACCGCGACGTTCGCGGGGCCTGCGAGCATGTGCACCGCCTTCGTGAACGGGATCGACGCGACGAACGCGAGCGCGACCACGCCGTGGGTCCACCACGTCACGAAATGGGCGGTCGAGGCCGCGCCGTCCTCGAGCCCCAGCCCACGGAACGCCTGTCCCACCGTCCAGCCGATCGGCGACCAGGTCTCGAACGACGGGTTCGTCCACGCGATCCGGAATGCCTCGAGCAGGAAGCCCGTCGTCGCGAGGAAGAAGAGGCTGCCGAGAAAGACCCAGTCGCCGATCACGTAGCGCTCGCGATCCTCCTCCCGGTCCGGACGGCGGTAGTCGAGACGCGCCGGATGCCGCAGCCGTTTCGCGGCCATCACGCCGAGACCGATCGCGAGCCCGAAGCCGAAGACGTCGAGCACGAGCGAGTAGCCGAGATAGAACGCGCCGTGCCAGAAGTCGAAGCCGAAGAGCGGCCTCGCAAGGTCGTCTTGGAAGGCGAGGATCGCCGTCCCGATGAAGAGCACCGTGAACCCGTAGAAGATCAGCAGGTGCGCCACTCCCGCCGCGGGATCGCGCCGCCTGATCCACGTGTGGGCGAGGACGATCCGGCCGGTGCGGAGCAGCCGCGGACCGAGCGATCCCAGTTCCACCCCCGCGCGTCCGCGGCGGTACTTGCGGACGAGGAGCGCGACGCCCCAGAAGAAGATCGCCGTCGAGACCGCGATCAACCCGTACCAGAACACGATCTCCCAGTGAGACAGACCGGCGAACGTCTGCCGCGTCTCGCTCACGCGATCTTCGCCAGTTCCTCCGCGACGTCGAAGAGGTCCGCGACCGCGCCGTAGTGGGCGACGCCGAAGATCGCCGCCTCGGGGTCCGTGTTCACGGCGATGATCGTGTCGCTCGCCTTCATCCCGGCGAGGTGCTGCACGGCCCCGGAGATCCCGAGTGCGAGGTAGACCTTCGCCTTCACGGTCTTGCCGGACTGGCCGACCTGGCGCGAGCTCGGCATCCAGCCCGCATCGACGATCGGGCGCGAGACCGAGAGCGTGGCACCGAGCTTCTCGGCCAACTCCTCGAACTGCGGGATCGACTCCTGCTCGCCGATTCCTCGTCCGATCGAGAGCAGGAAGTCGGCGGTCGTGATGTCGACGTCGCCCTTCGGCGCCTCCGTGAACTCCTTGTGCCGCGCCCTCGACACGATCGGCGCAAGCTCGTGCTCGGTCGTCGTCGCCTGCCCCGCGTCCAGCGACGGCGCCCACGCCGTCGGGCGCAGCAAGAGGACGACGGGCTCGTCGGAGGCGAACTCCACCTCCCCGTGCACCTTCGACCCGTAGAAGGCGCGAGTCGCCACGACCGACGCGCCCTCGAGCGCGAGCGCGAAGACGTCGGTCGCGAGCCCGAGCCCGAACTTCGTCGCGACGGCAGGCGCGAAACCCATGCTGTTGACGGTGAAGCCCAGCAGGACGGCGCGGGGTCGGCGTTCGTTGACGAGCGCCTCCAGCGCGTGCTGGTAGACGTCGCTCTCGAACTCTTCCTGCTCGACCCGCACGTGCACGATCTCGTCTACGCCCGTCCGGTTCACGTCGAGCGAGCCCGGGTCGCTGCCGATCACCGCAACGACGACAGGGCCGCCGAGCTCGCGTGCCGCGGTGATCAGCTCGTAGGTGACGTCGCGGACGCGACCCTGCAAGTGCTCGGCGACGACGAGGACGCTCATGCGAGTCGCTCGCGCACGATGTCGAGGATCGACTGCGCGACCTCCGCGGGGCTGCCGTCCAGCATCGTCGCGCCCTCCCCGCGCGGCGGCGCGAACATTCGCCGGACGGTGAAGGCGGGCGAGCCCTCGTCGGCCGCCGGGACGACCGTGATCTCCTGCTGCTCCGCCTGCTTGATCGCGCGGAGGTTCGCGTACCGCGGCTGGTTGATCCCCGTCTGGATCGTCAGCACCGCCGGCGTGTCCACCTCGACGACGTCGACGAGGCCGCCCTCGAGCTCGCGCTGCACGGTCGCGGGCCCCGAGCCGCTCCACTCGAGCTCGTTGACGACCGCGACCCGCGGCAGCCCGAGCAGCTGCGCGAGCGCGACTCCCGTCGCGCCCTGCACGGAGTCGGCGGACTGGACACCGCACAGCACGAGGTCGGGCGACTCGCCCATGACCGCGCCTGCAAGAGCACGGGCGGTCGTGATCGGATCGAGTGTCCGCGCGTCGACTCGGATCGCACGATCGGCTCCCATCGCCAGGCACCGCCGCAGGGCGCCCTCGCTCTCGTCGTCGCCCACGGTGACGACGACCACCTCGCAGTCGCCGAGACGCTCGCGCAGCTGCAGCGCCTCCTCCGTCGCGCACGCGTCCCACTCGTTCAGCGCACGGTCCAGGAAGTCGGGATCGACGTCCCGTCCGTCCGCAGTGAACTCGACCTCGTCGCCGAGGATCTTGATCTGCTTGACGGCTACGACCAGCTTCACGCCCCTGGCCGCCTTTCGCTCCCGTGCCGCGGACCGACACTCCGCGAACGGTTGACGCCAGGAGACTTCAGGCCGGCACCGCCTCCCGAGCCCGCTGCTCCTTGATGCGGCTCAGCTCGCGCTTGACGGTCTCGGCATCCGGCACCCGCCGCTCGCGGATGAACGGCAGCGGCTCCTCCGGGTTCTCCGTGTCGATCTCACGCGCGAGCCGGTGGCCGGAGAAGATCACGTCCGCCGTCAGCCGCGGGGCCTCACAGTCGCCGATGCGGTAGAGCGCCTCGACGCCTTCGGCCTCGAGCCCCTCGCGGCCGACGGAGTCCTTGAGCTCTCGGTAGAGCGCCTCGTCCGACCGTCGCTGCGTGACGAGCACGGTCGCGTCGGTATCCCACGTGTGCTCGTGTCCTTCGACGTCGAACACGTGTGTAGCCGTGACGCCGCCCGCCTCGATCTTCGTCGGCAGGTGATACGTGACGATCTCGACGCCGAGCGAGTGGAGCTTGCGGTGCTGGTTCGGCGCCTCGAGCGTGAAGTGCATGTACGGCGCGATGTGGCCGAGATGCGTCATCAGGGTCACGTGCTTCCCCTCGCTCGCGAGCTTCTCGGCGAGGGAGACGCCCATGAAGTAGCCGTCGTTGTCGATGATCACGACCTTGTTGCCGGGAACGCTCTTCCCGTCGACCATGATCTGCTCCGGCGTCAGCACGTGCGCCAGGCTCGCGTCCGCGCCGGGGATCGTGTCGTGCGAGCAGCCGTTCAGGCCGTCCTTCGCCCAGTACGCACCGGTCGCGACGATCACGATCTCGGCGCCGTACGTCTTGACCCCCTCGGCGTCGAGCCTCGTGTTCGGGATGAACTCGACGTTCTTCAGCTTGTCGAGCTGGATCTTGCGGTAGTTGACGACGCGCGCCCACTCGCCGAGCCCCGGCAGCTGCGGGATCCAGCGCATGATCCCGCCCATGTCGTCCTGTGCCTCGACGAGGTGGACGCGGCGCATCCCGCGCTTGCCGAGGATCATCGCGCACTCCATCCCGGCCGGGCCCGCGCCGACGACGAGCACGTCGTTGTCGGCGTTCTCCGCCGTCGTGAACCGCTCTGGGTGCCAGCCGCGGCGGTACTCCTCGCCCGCGGTCGCGTTCTGCGTGCAGATGAGCGGCGGCCCGCCGATCTCCCAGCGGGAGATGCAGATGTTGCAGCCGATGCACTCGCGGATGTCGTCGAGCCGGCCTTCGTCGATCTTCTGCGGCAGGAACGGATCGGAGATCGACGGGCGGCACGTGGCGATGATGTCGAGCTTTCCGGAGTTGATCGCGTCCGCCATCATGTCCGGGTTCGTCCAGCGGCCGACGCCGAGGACCGGCTTCTTCGCCACAGCGGTGACCGCAGCCTGCCACGGGAGCTGGCGGCCGGACTCGTAGAAGCGCGACGGCGTCGCGTCCTCGCCCCACTCGGAGATGCCCGAGACGTTGATGTCCCAGACGTCGACGATCTCGTCGACCATCTCGACGAACGGCAGGCAGTCGCGCTCGAGCTGCGTCCCTGCCTCCCCGATGAACATGTCCGTCGACATGCGGACGGCGATCGCGCAGTCGTCGCCGACGGCCTCCCGTACCTGCTCGATCGTCTCGCGCCAGAAGCGTGCGCGGTTCTCGAACGAGCCGCCGTACTCGTCCGTGCGCTTGTTGTAGTACGGCGTCAGGAACTGTTGCGGCAGATAGGAGTGCGAGCCGTAGACGTAGACGATGTCGAAACCGGCCTCGCGCGCGCGGATGGCGGCATCGACGTACATCTTCTGGACGTCGCGAATGTCGTCCTTGTCCATCTCCTTCGGATAGGTGAGGTGCTCGAAGTCGCTCGGGATCTGAGACGGCGCCCGGGGCACGCAGCGCGACTCCATGCACGGAGCGTGCGGACCGCCGTACCAGAGCTCGGCGGCGGCGAGAGCACCGTGCTCGTGGAGCATGTCGCACATGATCGAGAGGTTCTGGATGTCTCCCTCGTCCCACAGCCGCGCGGACATGCGGTGCGTGTCGTCCGACTCCGGCGAGATCGAGCAGTACTCCGTACAGCACGCGCCGTAGCCGCCCTCCGCCTTCATCGCGCGGAAGTACGCCTGGCTCAGGGGTTTCTCGGACCCGAAACCGTTGCAGTGAGGGATCTGGTAGAAGCGGTTCTTCATCGTCTTCGGGCCGAGCTGGATCGGCTCGAAGAGCACGTCGTGCTTCGGGTCGCGCGCCATCGTGCGATGCCTCCTTTTGTGCCGCTCGTCGGTGCTGCGATTCTC
>DASPSY010000038.1:0-6220 GCA_035623685.1 Gaiellaceae bacterium | reverse complement strand
CGACTCCCGAGACCGGCGCCGTTGAGATCGGCGGCGGTCCAATCCGCGCCGTCACCGTGCAGGAGCTGTTGGAACGTGCAGGCGAGCCCTTCGCCGACCTCGTCAGTGTGGACATCGAGGGCGCCGAGCTCGAGCTCTTCTCGGAGCATACGGAGTGGGTCGACTGCGTGGGGACGATCGCGATCGAGCTCCACGATCGCTTCCGTCCCGGTTGCCGCGAGGCACTCGAGGGGGCGCTTGCGCGCGCGCGGAGCTCGTTCCGCGAGTCCCAGCGCGGCGAGAAGGTCGTCCTCGTGCGGGAGGATCGCGCCTAGCGCTCGGCTACCGTTTGGGCGCCGTGGCCGAGCTCCAGCTGATTCCGAAAGGCGAGTTCGACCGCGTCGCGGCCGCGGACGGGGACGCAAGCCTCGGCCTCCTCGCCGACATGTGCCGCGTGAACGCGCTCGTCGCCGTCAAGCGTGCGGGCTCGGGTCACCTCGGCTCGAGCTTCAGCTCACTCGACGTCGTCGTGCACCTGCTGTGGTGCGAGCTGAACGTCGCCGGGCTCGGCTGGGACCACCCGGACCGGGACATCTTCTTCTCCTCGAAGGGCCACGACGTGCCGGGGCTCTACGCTGCGCTGCACGCGCTCGGCGTGGTCACGACCGAGCGGCTGCTGCGCCTGCGCCGCCTCGGTGGCCTCGACGGCCATCCGGACGTCGGCGTTCCAGGCATCGAGGCCAACTCCGGCTCGCTCGGCATGGGCCTGTCGAAGGGACGCGGGATGGCGTGGGCGAAGCGGCACCTCGGCCGTGGCGGACGCGTTGTCGTGATGACCGGCGACGGCGAGCTGCAGGAGGGCCAGAACTGGGAGGCTCTCGCCTCTGCGGTCCACCAGGGCGTCGGCAACCTCTGGGCGATCGTCGACCGGAACGAGCTCCAGTCGGACCGGCCGACCGAGGAGATCCTCGCGCTCGGGAACATCGAGACGAAGCTGCGCGCGTTCAGCTGGCACGTCGAGTCCTGCGACGGCCACGACCACGCGGCGCTCACGCGTGCGTTCTCGGACCTGAACGGAGCTCCGACGGAAGTCCCCAAGGCGCTCGTCGCGCGCACGATCAAGGGACGCGGCGTCTCGTTCATGGAGCATCCGCGGGCACTTCGCGACGGCGGTGGAACATACCGCTGGCACGCGGGCGCGCCGGACGACGAACACTTCGCGCTCGCCTTCGACGAGCTCGTTGGACGGATCGACGACGATCTCGCCGGCCTCGGGCTCGAGCCGCTGCGCCTCGAGCCGGTCACGTCGCCCGAGGAGTCGCCCGCCGTCTCGCTCGTCGGAGAGCCGGAGTCGGGCGTCGGCGCTCGCGCGTCGCGCATGTCGGACGAGTACGTCGCGGCTGCGTATGGAGAGGAGCTCGTCGCCCTCGCCGAGCGCGCGCCGGAGCTCGTCGTCCTCGATGCCGACCTCGCGTCGGACTGCCGCGTCCGCGCATTCGAGCTCGCGCTCCCGTCGCGCTTCGCCGAGGTCGGGATCGCGGAGCAGGACATGGTGTCGATGGCCGCCGGGCTCGCACGTCAGGGTTTGCTGCCCGTCGTGAACTCGTTCGCGAGCTTCCTCGCATCGCGCGCGAACGAGCAGATCTACAACCAAGCGAGCGAGCGCACGAAAGTCGTGTACGCGCTGCACTACGCGGGGCTGATCCCGGCAGGACCGGGGAAGTCGCATCAGAGCCTCCGTGACGTCTCGCTGCTGTCGGCGCTGCCCGACCTCACGATCGTCCAGCCGACGAACGCCGCCGAGACCAGGGCCTTGCTGCGCTGGGCGGTCGAGGATGCGCCGGGCTCTGTCGCTATCAGGCTCGCAATCGGACCGTCGCCCCGCCTGATCGAGTCGCCGCTCGACGTGCGTGAGGGCTGCGGCAACGTGCTCGTCGACGTCGAGGGACCGACGCTGCTCGCGTACGGGCCCGTGATGGTGCACGAGGCGCTCGTCGCCGCGGAGACGCTGGCCGCGCGCGGGCTGCCGCTCCGCGTGATCGCGATGCCGTGGCTGAACCGGTTCGACGGCGACTGGCTCGCGGACGAGCTCGTGCGCCAGGACGACGTCTTCGTCCTGGAGGACCACGCGACCGTCGGAGCTCTCGCGGACGCACTCCGTCGCACGCTCGACTCGGTCGGGGCCTCGACACGCATGACGGCATTCGGCGTCGAAGGCTGGCCCGCGTGCGGGACCCCGCCGGAGGTCTTGCGCGCGCACGGACTCGACGGCGTCTCGCTCGCCGATCGCATCGCGCTCGGTATCGGTGCGAAGACGCCGTGGTGAAGCGCGTCTGGGTCGTCGTCCCCGAGCCGCTCTCGGCCAGGATCTTCTTCGGCTGCGGCATCGTCGACGGCCTGCGCGAAGGCCTCGGCGACCGGCTTGCGGTCGTGTTCCTCGTCGACCGCGAGCGCGCGCGCCAATGGGCCGATGGGCTCGACGGCACGCCTGTCGTCTACGAGGACGAGCTCGTGCACACGCAGATCGGAGTCGGCGAGAGGGTCAAGCGACGGACCGACCTCTGGCTCGACGACAAGGTCGGCTACTACCCGCTCGCGATCAGGCTGAACCTGCGCCACGGTTTCCACGGCGAGCGGATGCGACCCGGACATCCGAACTTCGGGCTCGACTCCTCGCGGGTCGGGCCGCTGCCACGAAGCCCTTCCGTCGACGAAGCGATGTACCGCTGGCACTACAGCGCGCACCGCTACGTCCCGAGCTCGCTGGTTCGTCGGCTGCGCGACGAGTGCTCGGCGTTGGCCGTGTCGAACGTCCAGACGAAGCCCGTCGTGCCCTTCCTGCTCGGGGCACGCCGGCTCAAGCTCCCGGTCGTCGGGCACGTCGCGAGCTGGGACCACACCGTCGGCAAGGGCGCGATCCCGCGGACGCTCGACCGCTACGTCGTCCAGAACGACATGATGCGCGACGACCTCGTCCGGTACCACGAGATCGATCGCGGCAGAGTCGTCGTCACCGGCTGGCCCCAGACCGACGTCTTCTTCCGCCGCAGGGCGCGGGCCGAGTACGAGGCCGTCGTGCGTGCGCACGAGTTGGATCCGTCACGGCCTGTCGTACTCGTGATGGGGAACACGCCGACGAACGCACCGTACGAGGCGCGGTTCGTCGAGCGGCTATCCGGCTGGTGGCGCGAGACTCGGGCTGGGGAGCGGTTCTCGTTGCTCTTCCGACCTCATCCGCGTGACCGGCGGTGGCGGGAGCGGTTCGCCGCGGCGATCTCGACGGACGGCGTCGCGGTCCAGGAGCCCAGCTTCACCGACCTCGAGGTGCTGGCGGCCCTTCTGCAGCACGGCGACTGCGTGGTCGCGAACGCGGGGACGATCCTGCTCGACTCGATCGTCAACGATCGCCCATCGGTGTGCGTGCTCTACGACGAGGGCGCGCCGCCCGGAGACTCGTGGGCGGCGCTGAACGTCCTCGGCGAGCACTACCGTCAGCTGGTCGAGTCGGACGCCTTCTACCGGGCACACGACTTCGGCGAGGTCACGGCCGGCATCGAGCGTGCGCTCGCCGACCCGGGTGAGCTCGCAGCTGAGCGCGCGCGCGTGTCGAGGGAGGTCGTGGGCGAGGTCGACGGTCGTGCGGGGCAGCGCGTCGTCGACGCCATCCTCGGCGTCGTCGACTAGCGCGGGACGCGCTCGGCGCTCACGTCTCCGGCGGGAGGATGTCGCGCGCGAGGTCGTGATCGAAGAGGTACACCGTCAGCGGGCCGAAGCGTCGAGCCGACGACGCCTGTTTCACGATCGTCGGAGGTTTCGTCAGGAACTCGTGGTCGGATGGGTCGAAGAGGAGAAACGACTTGCTGTGAGGCTGTTCGTCGAACCACGACGCGACAACGAAGAACGGGAACTCGCAGATCGAGGGAGCGTTCGGCGATCCGCAGGTCGACACCGGAGCCATCAACAGGTGCGACTTGCTCTTCCAGGTGAGGTTGTTCGCGTCCCAGTAGCCTGCATACCCCTTCGTGACGCCCTGTTGCTCGAGGAAGCGCGTCAGCGGCTCGACGTATGTCTCGAGCGCTCCGCGCGAGGTTCCCTCCTTGTCGTTGACGATCCCCGCCTTGCCGCCGACGATTCCCGCGATGTTCGTCAGACCGACGACCGCGATCGCGACCGCGACGATCGCGCGACTGCGCGGTGAGTCGACGGCCAGCAGGGAGACGCCTGCACCCGCCACGAGCGGCAGCACGAGCAGGTAGTTCACGCTCGCAGCGCCGTTGGCGGCGGCGTGCGTGGTCAGCACGAAGGCGACGCCGACCAGGATCGCCGACGCGGCCCAGTACACGGCAAAGGCGAGGGCCGTCGGCTCGGACCGGTGGCGCAACTCCCTGACGGCGAGGAGGAGGGTGGCTGCGATCGCGGCGACGGCGAGAAGGGCGACGAGCAGCCGCAGCGGCTCGCGCGGATAGCCGCCCGGGAGCGCGTAGTTCGCGCCGCCGAGGAGCGCGACCATCCTGCCGAGCTGGACGAGGTCGCGCGGCCAGTCGCTCAGGTGCGCGACTCCGAGATCCGCCGAGACGACGTGATAGCCGAGCCGATGCATGACCGTGTTCACGATGACGGCGGCGGCTGCGCTCGCTGCGAGCACGACGCTCGCCCGGGCGGCGAGGTCGCGTCGTTTGCTGCTCACCGCGAGGATCGCCGAGGCGAGCGCAAACGGGACGACCGCTGCGAGCCAGATCAGTTCGTCCGAGGCGGCGTTCGCGCCGACGAGGACGCCGACGCCCGCGGCAAGGGCCTTCGAGCGCCTGCGTGGAAGCAGGACGAGGTAGGCCCCGAGGAGCGCGGCCGTGAACGGCGTCCGCACGTGGTAGACGATCGTGAGGAAGGACCTCAGCGCGACCGGGCCGACGATCACCGCCGTTGCAGCCGCGGTCGCGCCGGCCCACCTCCTCCCGACCTGCCAGGTGGCCCAGCCGAGCAGCGCGACGCTCGCGAGTGCGAACGTGTAGCCCGTCGCTTCCCACAGTTGGACGTGGCCGGGAAGGTGACGTGTGGCGAGGAGCCACCACAGCGCTGTCCACATCCCGTTGTGCGGGATGGAGACGGCCCCGTGGCCGCGCAGGCGCTCGACCAGGACGAAAGGACCGATCGCGTCGCTGTCCCAGCCGAGCTGCCGTATGAGCCGCGGCGCCATCGCGAGAACCGTCGCCACGTACGCGCACGCGGTCAGCACGGGCAGGTACTGCAGGAACGTTGTCGCCGTGAGCGGGCGTGTCCGGTCGGGCCAGCGCTGCCCGACCTCAGTCACTGCCCGCTCGAGCTCTTGGGCCTACGAGCGCGGTCGCGCCGAGCAACACGAAGGCGGGTGCGACCGGCAGCGAGAAGTGCTGGTCTGCGAACAGTCCGAACGCGTTCAGCGCGATCACCAGCATCGCTCCGATCGCGAGCGCGATCAGCGTCAGGCTGCCGCGCGGCCTTCGGATCGCGAGCGCGATCAGCCCGACCACGATCCAGATGATCGGACGCGGGAACCATCGTGACGCCTGGTTGAACCGCAGCAGGAGCTCGCTGTTCGGCTTGCGGTGCGTGATGCGGCCGAGCAGCTCGCTCTTCTCCCGCACGATCGCGTCGAACGGTGCGCGCTGACTCGGAATCGTGAACGCGAAGTGGTACTGCGTCGGCGAGGTCCAAACCTGGCGGATCGAGTTGTCCGGTCGCGAGATCCACGCGTTCTGGCCGCCCGGGATCGGCTGCCCTTCGGTCGGCGCGGGTAATTGGCGGCCGTTCACGTCGATCGTCGCCTGTTGGGAGTTGCTGCTCGTCGTGCTCGCCGCCGACGGCGGCGTCCTGAAGTACGAGCGACTGAGCTCCTGCCAGATCGTGTCGAGCACGTCGCGGGAGTACTTGCCCGGGTGGGCGCGGACTCCCTCGATTCCTGCGCGGCGGAGTACGGAATAGTCGCTGTCCCAGCCGAACACCTGGTCGGACAGGTTGTACAGGTCCTCGTGAATGCGGAAACTACCGCTCTTGAACACCTCGTCCAGCGTGACACCGTACGCCTTGTACGGATTACGCGTGAGCAGGTGTTGCTGGATCGCGTTTGCGAGCTCGCGCGACGCAGGCCCGTTGCTCGGCGAGATGATCTTGTCGGTGATGAACGCCCGGTAGAACGGGATCACCGCGTTGCCGCCGCGCGCCAGGGTGTAGTCGCCGAAGCGCGCGCCGTTGAGCACCGCCCACG
>DASPSY010000050.1:0-18572 GCA_035623685.1 Gaiellaceae bacterium | reverse complement strand
CAGCCGCGAAGGCAGGGCTCGAGGGCCTCACGCGTTCACTCGCGCTCGAGTACGCGCCTCACGGCGTCCGCGTCAATGCCGTCGCGCCCGGCTACACCGACACGTATCTGTTTCAGGAGTGGCTGATGCGGCAGTCGGACCCGGAGGGCGCGCGGGTCGGCGTCCACGCGGCGATCCCGCTCGGCCGACTCGTTGATCCCTCCGAGGTCGCCCAGGTCGTGGTCTTCCTGCTCAGCGACCGCGCCTCGGCCGTCACCGGGGCCACAGTCGCCGTCGACGGCGGGATCGGCGTCCGTTTCGCGACCTAGCCGACCGGCTTCGACCGGAGCCGTCCGACCGTCTCCGCCTGTGCCCGCTGAAGGCGCTGAGGCGGCAGCCCACGCATGATCCACTCGAGGTCGTCGACCACCATCTCGCCGACCCTGGGCCAGATCTCGGGGACGTTGCCCGCACGGTGGGCCGAGAGAACCGTGCCCGTGACGCCACGCGCCCGCTCCTCGCCCGGGATCGGCTCCTCGGGGAACACGTCGATCGCCACCTTCAGCCGGCGCGACTCCGCAGCGTCCAGGAGCGCGTGCCAGTCGACGACAGCCGCACGGGAGACGAGCACGACGACCGATCCTGGCGCCATGGCCGCGAGCTGCGAGGCGCCGATCAGTCCTTGGTTCTCGGTGGTGACGGCCGCGAGCACGAAGACCACCCGGCTGCGCGCGAACAGCTCGTCGAGCCCGACCGGCTCCGCCCCGAGCCCGCGGACGACGGCGTGCTGCAGCCATGGATCGTGCACGAGAAGCGGCCCGCCGAACGGCCGCAGCAACGGTAGCAACGTGCGGCCGAGGTTCCCGCAGCCCACGAGGCCGAGCGTCCGGCCCGTCAGCAGGAACGAGTCCTCGTTCACGCCCTCGTCGTAGAGCGCCTCGGTGCCCCCCCGGATCTCGGCGTCGCCCCGCGGGATGTCCCTTGCCGCCGCGAGCGCGAGCCCGAGCGCCATCTCCGCGACCGGCGGGCCGAACACCGGGGAGCAGCAGAGCACCTCGATCCCCCGGCGGAAGCACTCGCCGTAGTCGACGTTCGGGAGAAAATTGCCCTCGACGTTGACGATCGCCCGCAGCCGCGGGGCCCGATCGAGCCGTTCCTTCGGCAGCGACGTCTGGCCGACGACGGCGAGGGCGTCGGGGAGCAGCGCCTCGACGTCGTCGTCGGCGAGCGGAGGTCCGTCGTGCCAGGCAACCGGGCCGAGCGCCGCAAGCCGAGCCCGAGAATCCGCGGTGAAGATGAGCTCGAGTGGCCGCGGGTACGGGTCGAGCACGATCGTGCCGGTCATCCGGCTCCGGCGAGCCAGGCGATGGCCTGCGTCCAGAGGAGTCGGTAGCCGTCCCACGTTGCGAAGGCCTCCGGGCACCAGTGAGGGCCGACATCCGATGCCCAGGCCAGGGTCCGACCGGCCCCGGCTTCGCGGACCGCGAGGATCGGGTCGTGGCCGTATGCGGCGAGAAGGGTCGCGTCCGTCTTGAGCCGGAAGCGGTTGTACCCGAGCAGGAGGGGCCACTCGCCTCCGAGCCCCGCAAGGATCGGATGCTCCGGAGCGACGAGCGAGACGACGAACCCTTCGGGCTTCTCGACCCGGTCGTCCCACGGGTCGAGCTCACAGGGGAGAACAGCTTCGACGTCGGTGCCCCGGAAGCGGGCACGCCCGTCGAGACCCTGAAAGCTGAGATAGCCCCCGGCCATCGCAAGCCCACCGCCTCCCTCGACCCACGCGCGAAGCGTCGCGAGACGATTCGGCCTCGCCCTGCCGAGGAGCCAGGTGTCGGGATGGAGAAGCAGCGTATTCGAGCCGACGTCCGAGAGAATGACGACGTCGTAGTCGGAGAGCCCCGCGGTCTCGAACGGGAACTCCTCGGCCGCTTCGTGTGCCGGCATGTGCACGAGCCGGACGTCCCCGCCGCCGAGGGCGTCCTGCAGAAAGCCGAGCCCCGAGTGGGACGTGGCGCTCGAGAAGGTGTCCCACCCCTTGACGTGCGTGGCAGTGCTCGTCCACGACTCCCCGACCACCAAGACGTTCGTCATCCGACCTCCTCCGACCGCGCCGGAGACGATCTTCGCACGCTGATGCCGAGGGAATCCGGTGATGTCCTCCCCGGGGAGCGCGGCGAATGTCAACGCTCGACGAGAGCGTAGGATCCCGACGTGGCCTCGGACGGAAAGGTGAACGAGGAGAGCGCCGCTCTCGGTAGCCGCGTCGACTCGGAAGCGTCATGAGCTCCGTTCGGACGTCGCTGGAGCTGGCCGGCCTTCCGGCGAAGGATCTCGCAGATCTGCCGGACTCCAGGCTCCGCTTCCCGGACGGCGCGCAGTACCGCGTCGAGATACCCAGCACGGAAGGACCTGCATGTCTCACGGCTGTGCTCGCAGAAGCCGAGCGGCTGGACGTGCCCGTCCATCGCGTTTCGCAGGGAAGCGGCGTCTTCATGCTCACCGACGCGGAACTTCGGGAGATGGTGACCATGGCGGCGGCGTCGGCCGTCGAGGTGAGTTTGTTCGCTCGCCCGGCGGCAGCTTGGGGACCCTCGGCGACGGCGGTCGCGCCGGCCGGCGGAGCCGTCGCGGCTACGGCGCGCGGCGTCGAGCAACTCGTGGGCCAGCTCGAGGACATCGAGCGTGCGGCGGCGTTCGGGGTGCGGAGCGTCCTCATCGCCGACCTTGGCACGTTGTGGATGTTCGCGCGGATGCGCCGCGACGGCACCCTCCCTGCCGAGATGCAGGCCAAGGTGTCCGTGATGCTTCCGGCTGCGAATCCTGCCTCGGCTCGCGTGCTGTCGGACCTCGGCGCGAGCACGATCAACCTGCCCTCCGATCTGACGCTCTCACAAATCGCAGCGATTCGTGCCGCAGTCGAGATCCCACTCGACCTCTACGTCGAAGCTCCCGACAATCTCGGCGGTTTCGTCAGGTTGCACGAGCTCCCGGAGTTGATCCGAGTCGCTGCGCCGGTGTACCTGAAGTTCGGGCTTCGAAACGCCCCCGACATCTACCCCTCTGGGTCGCATCTCGAGGCGACGGCGATCGCCCTCACCCGAGAGCGCGTGCGTCGAGCGCGTCTCGGGGTCGAGTTGCTCGCGCGAAGCGGAATGACCTTTGCGACGTCGGACCCGGGTGCCGCAGGGCTCGCCGTGCCGATGGAGGCTGTCGCGACGACTGCTTGAGAACCCGGCTCAACGCAGCCCGCTACGCCGATGCGCACGGTGCTCCAGACGGATCTCGGTCGGGCGTGTGAAGGCGGCGATCGGCTCATCGGGTACTCGGCCGTCGAGGGCGTCGAGGGCCTGTTGCAGGAGGGGAACCAGCTCGTCCTCGGGTACGACCGAGTAGATCGGGCTCCAGGGGTCGTGAAGAAGGCGATCGACGAGGAGCACGCCGATGACCGGGACGGGGCGGGAGCGGTCGCGGATGCGAGCGGCGAGGTCGAGCAGGAGCGAGGAGTGGTTGCGGAGGGCAGCTTCGTTGAGGGGGAGCGGACCGGGGCGGACTGCGCCGGTCACCTCGCGTTCGATGCGGACGAGCGCCCGGGCGAGCGACGTGCGCGAACGGCGCGAGGTGAGCTCGTTGGCGCGCCGGGTGAGAAGGTCGGCCGAGGGGCGCGCCGCGGCGCCCCAGAGCAGCCAATCGTCGGCGAGCTTGCGGCGGCGCTCGCGCTCGCCGATCGCCTGCCGGACCCGGACGGCACCGGCGAGGACGACTGCGACGACGATCGCGCCGGTCGCCGGCCAAGCGATGCCGATGACGCCGCCGACGACGAGGACGGCCGCTGCTCCGACCAGAAACGGGAGAAAGACGAGCGACGGGTGATGCAGCGCTCCGTTCCGACGCCATTCCAGCGGACCGGAGATGGAGTCGCGAAGACTCCGCATGCCGATACGGTAGGCGATCCGGTCGAGCCTCGGGGAAGGCGCCGCAGGCGATCGAGAGCCGTCACGCCCGTGGGCCGACGTCCGCAAGCACCTCCCGAAGGAACGCAAGGCCGTGAGCTGCGAGGGCATCCTGGGACGCGGCAACCGGCCGCCAGATGTACGCCGCAGTCGCGATCCCCGGCTGAAGCGGCGTGAACGCCTCGATGCATAGCGTGCCGCCGTAGTCAACCTCGGCGAGCGCCTCGGCGAGCACCCGCCAGTCGACGTGATCGGCGCCGGGGGCGCCCCGGTCGCTCGCAGAGGCGTGAACGTGCAGCAGGTGCGTGCCGGCGAGGCGGATCGCATCGGCGGGGTGCTTCTCCTCGATGTTCATGTGGTACGTGTCGAGCAGGACGCCGAGCACCGGCGAGTCGACAGCGGCCAAGACCTCTAGCGCCTGCTCGGCCGTGTTCACGACACTCGTCTCGTAGCGGTTGAGCGGCTCGAGCGCGAGCCGTACGCCGGCCTCGCCTGCGTAGTCGGCGACCGGAAGCAGCGCTTGGGCGAGTCGGGCGAGGAGCGCGGGCCGCTCCCCCGGCTCGAGCCGCCAGACGCGGCCGACCGCGGCGGTCATCGGCCCGCCGACGACCCGGGCGCCGACCGTGACCGCGACGTCGATGCACCCGCGCAAGAACGCCTGCGTCGAGGCGACGACCTCCGCGTCCGCCAACAGATCGCGTCCCGGCGGGAACGCCGCGCAGATGCTGACGCCCAGGCCCTGCGCAGCGATCAGCTCGGCGGCGAGTCGCGGATCGTAGCCGCCGAGCTCCTCGATCGGAAGCTCGATCGAATCGAATCCGAGTTCGCCCACCCTGGCCACGAGCGGGCCGAGGGCCGCGTCGTCGAGGGGCGATTGCCAGATCCAGGTGTTCGCGCCGACTGGGTTCACGATCGGCGAGCCTAGCTGCTGTCAGGACGTTCGAGACGTCGCAGCAAGCCGGCGATAGACGACGTCCTCGGCGCGGCGCGAGCGGCTCGAGCGCACCATCGCGTCGCAGACCTCGGCTGCCCGGTAGCCGTCCTCGAAGGTCGCCGCGTCTGGACCGACTCCATGGGCGCCGGCGATCGCGCCGAGCAGGTGGACGACCTCGTGCACGAAGGTATCGCCCCAGCCGATGATCGACCCCGGCGGCCACCAATAGCTGATGAACGGATGGTCATGCTCGGTGACGAGGACAGTCCGGGCGCCGCGGGCGCGATCGCCGTCTCCCCGGAACAGATGCAGCTCGTTCAACCGTTCGAGGTCGAACCAGAATGAGCCGTCGGAGCCGTTCACCTCGACCTGGAGTGCGTTCCGACGCCCGAGCGCGAGCCGCGTCGCCTCGATCGTCCCGACCGCCCCGCGCTCGAACTCGACGACTGCCTCGACGGCGTCGTCGACGTCGCGACCAGGGACGAATGTCTTGACCAGCGCGCTCACCGACGCGATCTCGCCGACGAGGAAGCGACCGATGTCGACGGCGTGCGAGGCGAGATCTCCGAGCGCGCCCGAGCCGGCATCTGCAGCATGAAAGCGCCAGGTGTCGAGTGCCGGGTCATCGCCCCAGTCCTGCAGGTAACGGGCCCGGAAGTGGCGGATCTCGCCGAACTCACCCGCTCTGATCAAATCGCGCGCGAGCCGCAACGCCGGCACGAAGCGGTAGTTGAAGCCGCAGAGATGAACGACGCCCGTCGAGTCGACGTCGCGCCAGATCGCGAACGACTCGTCGGCGTCGCGCCCGAGTGGCTTCTCGCAGAGGACGTGCTTCCCTGCACGCGCTGCCGCGATCGTCGGCTCGGCGTGAACGCTGTTTGGTCCGCCGTTGTCGAAGAGCCCGATCGCCGGGTCGGCGACGAGATCGCCCCAATCCGTCGTCGAGCGCTGGTAGCCGTAACGCACGGCTGCCCTCGCGACCATGTCCGCGTCACGCCCCGCGATCGCGACCAGCCGCGGCTGCATCGGCGGCGGCCAGGCAAGCTGGCGCACTTGGAGAAAGGCGTTGGAGTGCGCCTTGCCCATGAACGCGTAGCCGAGCATTCCGACCCCGATCTCGGGAAGCTCCCCCACTGTCTCCGAGACGAACGGTCGGGCGCCTATACCGACTCGTTCGGATGCGCTCACCGAGGCGCGAGCATACTCGGGGCGGACGCACCGGCGTTATGCGTCAGCGCCGCCGCAAAGCGGCGGTGGTGACGGACGAAGGTCCTCCTCAGCGTTTACCGCGCAGCCAGTTCGACATCCGGGTCGTGAGTGGTGCCTTCCCCGGGCGCCAGGTCGTCTCGGGCGGCGGGGCGTGAAACGGCTCGAGTTCGCCGATGTCCGCCGCTGCGATCCTGAGGTTCACTTCGCCGGGATAGATCGCCCCGACCTGCTCGCCCGGCACGTAGCGAATCTCCGGCGGTTTCTTCGACGTGACGGCAAGCCCGTCGAAGATATCGCTCTGTTTGTCACCTTCGACCTGCGCGACCGTGCCGACAGCGACGCCGTCGGAGGTGACCACGCGCCATCCCTGGCCGATCTGCAACCACGAGACTGGATCGGGCATCGTCGCCAACGCTAGCGAAGCCGGCCAAACACCGTCGTCGCGTAGCCTTTGTGCCTACAAAGGCTGGAGCCTGTGCAAATCGCGTACGCGTTGTTGATCACCCTCGTCTCGGCGTGCTTGCTGAACGTCGGTTACCTGCTCGAGCACAGCGTCGCCTCGCAAGCGGCTCCGCTGTCGCTCCGTCGTCCCGTCGCGTCGGTGCGCTCTCTGCTCGGCAACCCGCGCTGGCTGCTCGGCTTCGGCGCAGAAGGCGCGGGGTGGCTCCTCTACGTCGGCGCTCTCGCTCTCGCGCCGCTCTCCCTCGTGCAGGCAACGGCCGCGGGCGGCATCGGCATCCTGGCGATCATGGTCTCGCGGGCCACGCACGTGCCGCTCAGCGGCGGCGAGCGGCTCGGCGCACTGCTCTCGGTGGTCGGCTTGGCCCTGCTCGGTGTCAGCCTGCTCGGCAGCCACGGCGAGGGGTCGACGTCCGGGTACGTCTGGATCAGCGTCTGGCTGATCGCGTCGGCGATCGCCGCTGCCTGCTTGATCCGGCTTTCTCGCGTGATTGGCGGCGGCCCTGCCTGGGGACTCGCCGCCGGCATCCTCTTCGCCGCGGGAGACGTGTCGACGAAGATGGCGGTGAGCGGCGGGGCCGCCAACGTCGCATTCCTCGCATCCCTGATCGTGTTCTATGCGGTCGGAACAGCCGTGCTACAGGCCGGCTTCCAGCGCGGCAGCGCGTTGACGATCGCGGGGCTCGCGACGTTGCTCACGAACGCGCTACCGATAGCCGCCGGCATGCTCGTCTTCCACGAGCCCTTCCCGAGCGGCTGGGTCGGAGCCGTGCGGATCATCGCGTTCGCCGGCGTGGTCGGCGGCGCATTCCTGCTCTCCTCGCGCACGAAGGCGGCGAAGCCACACCAGACGCGAGTCGAGCCGGAGCTCGCCGTCAGTCCCACCTAGAACCCTAAGAGACACTGCTCGTTACGCGCCCCACCGCGGCCCCCTTGCGAGCCGTGGGGCGCTCGCACGGCGGCATGCGGGTGGTAAGACTCCATGGCATGAAGTCGGGCGCGGCCGGTGGAGTCGACTCCGTCGTCCTGACGACGTGTCCGCGTGACTGTTACGACGCGTGTGGGATCGCTGTGGTGAAGCGTGACGGCGCGATTCGACATGTGCGCGGCGACCGGAATCATCCCGTCAGCCGTGGCCGGCTCTGCCGCAAGTGCTCGATCGGCTACAACGGCGCCTTTCTCGATCCCGAGGCGCGTCTGACGCGGCCACTGAGGCGGGTCGGCGCGAAGGGCTCCGCACAGTTCGAGCCCGTCTCCTGGGACGAAGCGACTGCAGGGATCGCCGAGCGTCTCGAACGGATCGTCGACGGTCCTGGGTCCCACACCATCTTGAATGCGCACTACACGGGCACGTTCTCGTTGCTGGCGTACTTCTTCCCGCTGCGGTTCTTCCGCCGGTTGGGTGCGACCGAAGTCGACCCGGACACGATCTGCAACAAGGCCGGTCACGTCGCGCTCGATTACATGTACGGGACGTCGCTCGTTGGATTCGATCCACGCACGGCGCGTGACTCGAGATGCGTCCTGGTCTGGGGTGCGAATCCGTCGGCGTCGGCGCCGCATGCCGACGAGCACTGGCTGTCCGAATCGCCCGCGCGCACGATCGTGGTCGACCCGGTGCGGACGCCGACCGCAACCAAGGCCGACCTGCATCTGCAGCCGTTCCCGGGAAGCGACGCCGCGCTCGCCTTCGCGCTCCTGCACGTAATCAGCCGCGACGGCCTGATCGACCGTGATTTCGTCGAGTCCTACACGCTCGGGTTCGAGGAGATCGAGCCGCTCCTCGCGAACTGGACACCGCAGCGAGGCGAGGAGCGGACAGGAGTGCCGGCCGAGCTGATCGAACAGGCGGCGGCGCTCTACGGCCAAGGACCGTCGCTGCTTTGGCTCGGGCAGGGCTTCCAGCGCCAGCGCATGGGCGGCAACGCCGTCCGCGCATGTGCGCTGCTGCCCGCGTTGACAGGGAACCTCGGCAAGCCCGGTTCCGGCTTCCTCTACCTCAACGGGACAGAGTCGCGAGGAATCGACGAGGACTACCTCGCGGGATCCCATCTCGGCTCGGACGTACCCGAGCCGATCAGCCACATGGACCTCGTGGACTGTCTCGAGGACCGTCGGCAGTCGCAGGCGCTCTTTTGCTGGAACATCAACATCGCCGCCTCGAACCCCCAACAGGCACGACTACACGCGGCGCTTCGACGCGACGATCTGCTCACGGTCGCAATAGACCTCTTCGCAACCGACACGACCGACTTCGCCGACTTCGTCTTGCCGGCCGCAAGCTTCCTCGAGTTCGACGACCTCGTTGCCTCGTACTTCCAGCTCACCCTCTCGGCACAGGTGAAGGCTGCCGAGCCAATGGGCGAAGCGTTGCCGAATACCGAGATCTTCCGCCGTCTGGCCCGAGCAATGGGCTACCGAGAGCCCGAGCTCTACGAAACCGACGCGACAGTCATCGAGACCACACTACGGCGATCCGGCGTCGCCCTCGACTTTGCTGCGCTCTCCGCCAGGGGCACGATTTCGATTGCCGACGATCCCATTGTTCAGTTCGCCCAGCTCCGGTTTCCGACTCCGAGCGGGCGAGTGGAGCTGGCCTCGGATCGCGCCGAGGCCGATGGGCTTCCGCGCTCACCGCTGCCACTGTCCGACGACAGACCCCCGGCAGACCATCTACGCCTGCTCTCACCGGCGTCTCCGTGGTTGCTGAACGACAGCTTCGCGAACGACCCGAAGGTCGCACGGCGCATCGGACCGGCGAGCGTCGCACTTCACCCCGAGGATGCCAGCGCCCGCGGGCTTGCCGAAGGAGCCGAGGTCGTCGTCGCCAACGAGACCGGCAGCGTCCGGCTGCTGGTGACCCTGTCGGACGCGATTCCGCGCGGCGTCGCCTACTCGCCGAAGGGACGCTGGCCCAAGCAAGAGCCCGGCCGCGCGAACGTCAACGCGCTGAACCCAGGCGAGAGCGCCGACATGGGGAAGAGCACCTCGGTCCACGGCGTCCACGTCACCGTCTCGGCGGCATGACCGTTCTGCGCCAGCATTCCTAGAGCCGAAGGGCCTAGAGCCCGAACGCTGAGCGCATGCTCGATGCCCTCGCGGCTCGGCCGAGGTGCGCACGGATGCCGAGCAAGTCCTCGGTCGTCCGCAGGAGCGAGTAATGCGTGAGGGCCTCGCCGCTCCGCGTTCCGGCGGGTGTGAAAGGCGAGACGACGATCGCGGCGACCTGGTTACCGACCGAGCCGTCGTTCTCGTCCCAGGTGATGAAGAGGACGGTGCTGCCGTACCGATACGAGGCGCTCGCCGTGATCGCCGAGACCCAGCGCGCAAGCCACGCATCGCCAACTCGAGGGGAACAGTCGTGCATGTCGTGGCAGAGGTTCGGCGTCACGAAGCTGAACGCCGGCAACCGTCCCGTCCTCAGTGCACGCGCAAACGATCCGCTCGACGTGCTCCTGAGCGGTACATCGCGTCTCCGGCACGCGGCTCGGATTCGCGTGTAGTAGGCCTCGGGGTTGTGCTTCACCGCGTACTCGCCCGAGCTTGCCTGATCGCAGTTCGACGGCATGCTCTCTTCGTAGCTTCGCGACGAGCGTGCCTGCTCGAAGATGCTGTCGACCGCGAGCGGATGCGCCGAAGGTGAAGCATCGTCGGCGATGCCCCAGGTGCCACCAGAGGTCGCCGCGATGTAGTTCGGGAGCGACGGATGAGAGACGGCCCTGTAGTTCGTCGCGAGCCCGCACGCGTGCGCGATCGCGTCGATGTGCGGTGCGTCGGGGCTCCCGATGATCTGACCGTACGAATGGTTCTCCATCCAGATCCAAATGACGTGCACGAAGGTCGCCGGCCGACCCGACCTCGTGCCGCAGATCTGGACGAGCGAACCTGCGTTGCCTGGTGTCGCTCGCACGCCGAGCACGACTCCGACGAGACAACCCGCGCTGACACAGGCAGCGGCGAACCGCAATCCTCTGCGACCGCGGATCAGTTGCTGAAGGGAAACCAAGCGTCGAACTCTCCCACTCCGACGACTCGGCCGTCCTGTTGTGGGTCGGCGCCGAGAGACGTCTCATGAGATTCTCAGAAACCGCTGGTTGAATGGTTCCGTGATCGAGGCGCGAGGCCTCACGAAGGACTACGGCGGCACGCGTGCGGTCGACGGATTGACGTTTTCCGTTCGGCCCGGAGTCGTGACCGGCTTCCTGGGGCCGAACGGCTCGGGCAAGTCGACGACGATGCGGCTGATCCTCGGGCTGGACGCGCCGACCGCAGGCGACGTGACCGTGAACGGGAAGCACTACCGGGAGCACGCCGCACCGCTGCACGAAGTGGGTGCACTGCTCGAGGCACGCTCCGTACATACCGGTCGCTCGGCCTACAACCATCTGCTCGCGCTGGCCCGAACGCACGGCATCCGGCGTAGCCGCGTTACGGAGCTGATCGACCTCGTGGGTCTGCACGACGTCGCACGCAAGCGGGCGGGGCAGTTCTCGCTCGGGATGGGCCAGCGGCTCGGGATCGCCTCCGCGCTGCTCGGAGACCCGTCGACGGTGATGCTCGACGAGCCGGTGAACGGCCTCGACCCCGAGGGAATCCACTGGATGAGAACTCTGCTGAAGGGCCTCGCGGCGGAGGGCCGAACCGTGTTCGTCTCGTCGCACCTGATGAGCGAGATGGCGCTCACGGCGGACCATCTGATCGTGATCGGCCGGGGCCGGAAGATCGCCGACACGAGCACCGCGGAGTTCGTCAGGCAGGCATCCGGGAACGTTGTCCGCGTCCGTTCGCCACAGGCCACTCAGCTCGCAGCCCTCCTCGCCGGCCCCGAGGTGTCGCTCACCGTCCTCGAGCCGGGCCTGCTCGAAGTGAACGGGCTGACCGCAGCCCAGATCGGGGACGTCGCGGCTGCACGAGGGCTCGCGCTCCACGAGTTGACACCGCAACAAGCATCGCTCGAGGAGGCGTTCATGGAGCTCACCCGCGAGGACGTCGAGTTCAAGGCGGCTCAGCTCGAGCTCGACGAGGCGGTCGCATGAGCGCGATCGCGCCGGTCCAGCAGCTACCGAGGGCGGCCCACACCGGCCGGGTGACGCAAGCGCGGGTCGCGTTCTCGGAATGGACGAAGCTGTACTCGCTTCGCTCCACCCGCTGGTCGCTTCTCGCTGCGATCTTGCTGACCATCGCCTTCCCGGTCATCTTCGCGGCAGTCACGTCCTCGCACTGGGGCTCGATGAACCCTCATGACCGGGCCGATCGCCATCCGCTCGACATCGCCCTCGCAGGCGTCAACGTCTCGCAGTTGGCGATAGCAGTCCTCGGCGTGCTCGTGATCACGGGCGAGTACTCGACGGGGATGATCCGGGCGAGCTTCACAGCCGTGCCGAAACGTCTCCCGGTCCTGTGGGCTAAGACCGGCGTGTTCGCGCTCGTCACGCTCCTGTTGATGCTGCCGCCGGTGCTCATCTCGTTCGTCGCGAGCCAGGCAATCCTGTCGCGACACCACATCCTCCAGATCTCCTTCTCTCACGCCGGCGTCGCGCGCTCGGTGATCGGCGGCGCCGTCTACTTGATGCTCGTCGGGATCTTCGCGCTCGGGATTGGCGCGATCGTCCGGAACACCGCCGGCGGGATCGCGACCTTCGCCGCGATCTTCTTCGTCATCCCGCCACTGATGAACATCCTGCCGACGAGCTGGAACAACGCGATCAGCCAATACCTGCCGAGCGAAGCCGGGCGACAGATCTTCTCACTCACTCACGGGAACCACAGCCTCTCACCATGGCCGGGCGGCCTACTCTTCGTCGCGTACTGCGCGCTCGTGCTCGGCATCGCCGCGGTCCTGCTCGTTCGCCGCGACACCTGATAGCCCGGGTCGCCGGAAATCCCGAGCAGCTTCAGGTCAGACGCTGGCCGCCGCGAGCATCCGCTCACGCAGGTTGCGCGCGGTCGAGATGGCGAGACCGACGAGCGCTGCGAGGAGCGCTGTGCCGCACAGGAGGAGGCCCGAAGCCAGTCCGAAGTTGATCGCCTGGTTCTTCCCGATCCCGAGGGTGAGCAGGATGCTGGCAGTCATGCTCACGTTCGCGATCGCCCCCGCCGAGGTGATCGGGATCAGCGAGGCGGCAGCACCCAAGCAGAGGACCACGAGGGCGAGGGTGGGCGAGAAATCCACCCCGAGCGAGGCGAGCAAGACTGCACTGCCAAGCGCGCGCGACGTCCAGCAGCCGAGCAGGAAGCAGCCGGCGGCGATCGCAGTCGGTGTTCTCGACGGCCAGCTGTGCTCCATGCGCCCGGCGGCTCTCTGGAGGAGTGCGTGCCGGCGCACAACCGGAAGTCGGCTCAAGCGCGGGCCGGCGACGAGGATGCCGCAGGCTCCCACTCCAAAGAGGACGACCATGATCAGCGGCGGACGGAGGGTCGCGGTGCTCGTTGCGGTGGCGGAGATCGAGAGCGGCAGGAATGCAACGGCGTCGACGAGACCGAGGGCGACGATCGACAGCGCGATCGCCTCCAACGTCAGCCTGACCCCGCCCAGCCGTCGCAGCGTGCCGATCTTGACCAGGTAGTCGAGCCGGAACGGCAGCACGGCGCCGCTCGCGGCGGCCGCGCCGCAGGCAGCCAGGCAGCGCGCCCGATCCGGGCGCCCGCGTGCGGGAAACAGCTTCTGCCAACCGAGCGCGCGAAAGATGAAGCTCGCGAAGTACAGGGCGCCTGCAAGCACGACGAGACGCATGTGAGCGCGCTGCAGCGGCCAAGTCGTGTGCGTCAGGTGTCGCGCGAGGAGAACGGAGCCAGCGATCGTCACCGCAGCGAAGACGCAGCCGACCAGCAGACGACCGCGCCCACCGACGTTCACACGTCCACTTCTGAGGCCCCCGGACACCTCTCCCCCCATCGGCGACCGGCCGGATCGGCTGATGACCCAAGAGGGGGTTGTTCCACGAGCCCCGACGAGTCCTGCGAGCCCGAAGGGTCCGCAGGACTCGTTGCGAGGACGAGAGCGTCAGCGACGCGCGGCTACCGCTGCAACTCGTTCACTCATGCAGCTTCCAGCTCCAGCTCGGCCTCGGTGGTCAGCTCGGGCGCGAGCTCGGCCGGCTGAGACTCGAGCATCAGAGCCGCGAGCAACGCACCCAGCCCGGCCAGGGCCGCGAGGACGTAGAACGCGATCTGGAAACCGTGCGTCAGCGCCGCGCCGCCGAAGGCGTTGGCTCCGACGTGCGTGTCGACGTAGCGAGACGTGAAGGTGGTCGCGATCGTCGTCGCCACGGCCACGCCGATCGCACCGCCGATCTGCTGGCTCGTGTTGATCAGCCCCGAAGCGATACCCGCGTCAGCTTGCCGGACTCCAGTCAGGCCGCCGATCGACATGGGGACGAAGGCGAAAGCCAGTCCGAGGCCGCTGATCATGAACGCCGGGAACAGATCGGTGAAGTAGTGCCCGTCCACCGGCAGCCGGGCGAATAGCAGAAGCGCCACCGTCGAGAGCGTGAGCCCGGCGGGCAGCACCCGCCGGACGCCGATTCGGGTCACGAGCCCTTGGGCGACGGCCGAGAAGAGGATGATCGTCAGCGTCAGACCGAGGTAGGCAACGCCGGTCTTGAGAGCCGAGTAGTGCAGCACCTCTTGCATGTAGAGCGTGAGCAGGAAGAACTGGGCGAAGATGGCTCCGCCCATCAACAGGCCGCTGACGTTCGACGCCGTCAGCGTCCGCAGCCGGAAGATGCGGAGCGGCAGCAACGGTGCGTGCGAGCGGTACTCGATCACGAAGAACGCACCCATCAGTACCGCCGACGCGGCGAGCAACCCGATCGTCTCCGTGGTCGCCCAGCCGTGCTGCGTTGCCCGGGTGAGTGCATAGACGAGCAGCATCAGTCCACCGGTGATCGAACCGGCGCCGGCGAAATCGAAGTGGCGATGACGGAGGTCTGCTCGGCTCTCCTGCAGGAGCCACCGACTGACCCCGATCACGAGGACGCCCACCGGCACGTTGATGAAGAAGATCCACGACCAGCTGAGGGCGCTCGTCAGCGCGCCACCGAGCAGTACTCCGGCGGCCCCACCGCTCCCGGAGGCGGCGCCCCAAATCCCAAGCGCCACGTTGCGCTCGCGGCCTTCCCGAAAGGTCGTGGTCAGGATCGACAGCGCGGCCGGCGACAGCATTGCCGCCCCGAGCCCCTGGAGCGCACGGAAGGTGATCAGCGAGCCTTCCGACCACGCCAGGCCGTCGAGCAGCGAGCTCACGGTGAACAGCGCCAGCCCCGCCATGAACAAGCGCCGGCGTCCGAGCAAATCGGCGAGCCGGCCACCCAGGAGGAGGAAGCCTCCGAAGAAGATCGAGTAGGCGGTGATCACCCATTGCAGGCTCTCCTGCGAGAAGTGCAAGTCGGTCTTGATCGAGGGCAGGGCCACGTTCACGATCGCAATGTCGAGGACGACCATGAACTGGGCGACGACGATCAGTGCCAGCGCTACCCAGCGGCGGCGGTCCTGGTTGCCGACTGCTGCCTGTGTCACAATTTCAGCGCTCATTCGTTACTCTCCTAGATCGTTGAGACTTGCCACGATATCAAGCCTCAACGCTTACGCGCTACACTTATTTCCGGATGACAGCCTCAGCGACCGAGACACCCGCTCACCCGATCAACCGGGTGGCACGAGAGCTGGTCGCAAGCAGCGGCTTCCTGCTTGCGCGACTCGGCTTCGGGTTCAAGGCGAAGGCGATCGGGAGGTTCGAGCAGGCAGGCTTCGAGATCTACGACTACAGCGTCCTGGCGATCCTCGCGGAGGGCGCTCGCGAGACGCAGGCGACGATCGCCGACGTGCTGACCCTCGACCCGAGCCGCCTCGTCGCCCTACTCGACTCGCTCGAGGACCGAGGCCTCATCCAGCGACAGCGAGATCCACACGACCGACGACGCCACGTCGTGAGCATCACGGCCGTGGGCAAGCGCGAGCTGTCTCGCCTTCGTGCGTTGATCAAGCAGCTCGAGGAAGAGTTCTTCGCGCCCCTCGACCCAGCGAGCCGCGACACCCTGCAGGAGCTGCTCCTGCAGCTCGCCGCCCACAACGACCCGCGGTGCGCCTTCGATCCGGCAGGGCTCCCCTCGGCAAGGAACGCTAGCCGGGACGCGTAGGTCGTAGCAGCTCCGCGACGTGGGCCAGATGCGGTTCCGTCGTTAAAGCCGCACCGGAACGTCGAAGCGCTCGACCGAGACGCGGTGCATCGAGCCCTCGTGGCGATCTCCTCGTCGACCTTCGCTGGATCGTCCACCTGAAACGTCGCCATCTGCGCGCGCATGCACCCTCCCCGTCGAACGACCGCTCGACGGATCATCGCGGCGCCGCTCCTCGAGATGAGCGACCGTGTCGAGCTCACCCGCTACGCGATCCGTCGCGGCCTGATCCAGTCCTAGTCCTCGGTTCGTCATCTGCCCGCCACAAGCCTCCGCCAGGCGGGTAGAAAACCGGCCCGTCGACGCTGTAGATTCGCGCGAATTCGCAGGCGAGAGGAGGACCAGTGAATGAGGCAGCGGTAGAGACGACCGGCGCGGTTGCGAGCGAGGACGCACGGCTCGAGAGCCTCGGATACCAACCGCAGCTCCGTCGTGTCCTCGGCTTCTTCGCAAACTTCGCCGTCGCGTTCACGTACCTCTCGCCGATGGTCGGGATCTACTCGCTGTTCGTGCTCGGCGCCGGCACCGGCGGGCCTGGCTACGTATGGCTCACCTGGCTCCCCGTCGCTGGCATGCTGCTCGTTGCGCTGGTCTTCGGCGAACTTGCCAGCCACTACCCCATCGCCGGCGCGCTGTACCAGTACAGCAAGTACAACGTCGGGCGCAGATACGGCTGGTTCGTCGGCTGGTTCTACGGCATCGCGCTGCTCGTCACCGTGGCGTCGGTCGACACCGGCGTCGTCCCGTACGTGACGTCGCTCTTCCACAACTGGTTCGGAACGAACTGGAACCCGACGCACCACTCGACGATCCTCATCGTCACGATCGTCCTGCTCGCAATCCAGACCACGCTCAACATCACGGGCGCACAGGTGATGGGAGACGTGGCGAAATTCGGCGTCGGAGTCGAGATCCTCGGGACGTTCGCTATCGCGATCATCCTCGCGATCCATGGGTTCCACCACGGCCTCGGCTTCCTCTTCAGTACGCAGGGTGCCCAGCACGCGTCGAGCAACGTCTTCGGTGTCGGCTTCGGCGGAAGCTGGCTCGCCGTGGCGCTCATCGCCGTGCTCGCGCCCGTCTACATCTTCTACGGGTTCGAGTCGGCGGGCGACATCGCCGAGGAGACGAAGGACGCCGGGAGGCAGATCCCCAAGTCGATGCGCTGGGCGCTGATCTGGGGTGGCATCGCGTCACTGGTCCTCACGGGCGCACTCCTGCTCGCGATGCCGAAGGTGGACCCGATCAAGGCGACCTTCGACGGCGGCGGCGTGCCGTTCATCCTCGGCCAGCTCTCGAGCGGGATGCAGGACTTCCTGCTCGTCCTGATCATCTTCGCGTTCTTCTCGTGTGGGACGTCGGTGCAGGGCGCGGGCAGCCGACTTGCCTTCTCGTTCGGCCGTGACGGCGCACTGCCGGCCGCGAGTTGGATCTCCAGGATCAACTCGCGGTTCCGCACTCCGGTCAACGCGCTCCTCTCGGGAGCCGTGATCTCGCTGCTGTTCGTGTTCCTCGTCTACTACTCGCCGAGCAAGAACGTGCACATCTGGTTCATCACGTACCCGGCGAACATCAACGCGCTGTATTCGTTGATCTCCTTCGGCGTCAGCGGCATCTATCTCTCGTTCTTGCTGACCGTCATCGGGTCGATGATCGCCCGACGGCGCGGCTGGGTTCCTGAGGGCCGCTTCCAGCTCGGGACGTGGGGCTGGACCGTCTCGATCATTGCGGCGGCTTACCTCGGCCTGATGCTGCTCAACGTCGTCGTGCCGACCGGGCTGACGAGCGGTCGTGGACTCTTCAACTACGACTGGATCACGTTGTTCGTCATGGTGATCATCGCGGTGGTGGGCGCGATCTACTTCTTCGCAGCACGACCGGACCGGAAGGTCGCGACCCACCTGCACGACTCGCTCGAACCGAGCGCAGCGGAGCGGTAGCGCACCTACCCGTTTGACCGGGTGACGCACTCACGCTGCCGAGCGGTCCGCCGGAGCGGCGGAGGAGGCGGCCGGCTGTGCCCTCTCCCCTCTCGCCCAGCTTCGGAGCGTGTTCCTCCCGAACCTGACTGGCTGGCCCGTCGATTCCGCAAACGAGCGCTGCACGGACGTCGGACATCCGCTGCTCTTCACGTTCAGCTACTTCAGTCCCGATGTCGTCGTGTGCTGACCATCATCCGACGACCCGAGCCGTTGATCCGTCTGCGGGAGGACCCGGAGACGATCGGACGCACGAGTCGATAGCGTCTCCTGAGTGACGTTCGCCGCCGAGCAGGCGCGTCGTTTTCTCGTCACGCGGCACTTCCTGGCGCCCGCGCGGTCTCTCAATGGCGGACCCGACGCGGTGCTCAAGGTCTTCCACAGGCTCGGGTCGATTCAGTTCGACCCGATCGCCCTCGCCGGCCGCAATCACGACCTCATGCTGCACGCTCGCGTCGCGGGCTACGACCCAGCGTGGTGCGACGTGCTCTACGAACGCCGTGAGATCTTCGAGACGACCAACAAAGCGCTGTCGTTCATCCCGGTGAGCGAGTTCCCCTGGTACCGCGTGAACTCGGGCCGCAAGGGCCGGCGGTTCCATGCGCAGGCACTCGCCGACAACGCTGCGGTCGCCGAGCGCGTGATCGAGCGCATCCGGGCGGACGGACCGCTGTCCTCGGCCGACTTCGAGCGAGAGGCCGGTGCGACGAAGGACTGGTTTGGGATGCCGGAGAACGCGGTCCGCTCGGTGCTCGAGGCCTACACCGTCAACGGCGTGATCGGCCTCGCGCGGCGCGACGGCAACATCCGGTACTACGACGTCCTCGAACGGTTGCTGCCGGCCGACGTAATCGCGAACGAGGTACCGGAGCGGGAACAGCTTCGG
>DASPSY010000021.1:0-9382 GCA_035623685.1 Gaiellaceae bacterium | reverse complement strand
GCTCGACGACCTGAGGGAGATCTCCTCCCAGATCGAGGCTGCGGTCGTGTTCGACGAGGACGGCACCGTGGCAGCGTCGACGCTCCCGGACGGCGAGCACGCGAACGAGCTGGTCCGCTCGACGCTCGATCTCCTCCGCGCGGCAAGCACGGTCCGCGCAGGGGACTCGCCGCTGAGCCAGCTCGAGGTGGCGACGGACGAGGGAAGCGTGTTCGTCGTGCTCGACGGGACACGGCGGATCGCGGCGACGACCGCACCTCAGCCGACGGTCGGGCTCGTCTTCTACGATCTGAAGAGCGCGCTTCGCCAGATCGGCGTCGCGAAGCCGAAGGCGACACGCACGAAGACGTCGGCCGCGAAGTCCTCCGCCGCCAGGCCAGCAGCCTCGAAACCCGCGGCCGCGAAGAAGGCTCCGGCCGCGAAGAAGACTCCGGCTGCAAAGAAGACTCCTCCCGCGACGAAGTCGCGCACGACCAGGAAGAAGCCGGATGCGTCGTAGCGACGCGGCGCTGCTCGGCCTCGCCGTCGGGCTGCTCGGCGGTGCGGCCTTCGTCCGCCGGCGCACGGTCCAGCGAGAGCGGGTCGACCTCTACTACGAGGACGGCTCGATGGTCTCGCTCGTGAACGGCTCGTCGGACGCCGCGCGGCTCCTGCCGCTCGCGCGCGAGCTGCTCCGCACCGCCGCCCGGCGGTGACGGACGACGAGCTGCGCCGGGCGCTGCGCGAGCACGCGTACCTCGAGGGCGACTTCGTGCTCCGATCGGGGAGGCGCTCCCGCTACTACCTCGACAAGTACCGGTTCGAGACTCGTCCAGACCTGTTGGCAGCGCTCGGCGAGCGGATCGCCCGCGCGGTGCGGGAGCTCGAGCCGCAGGCCGACCGGCTCGCGGCCCCCGCGCTCGGCGCCGTCGCGCTCGCCGCGGCAGGGTCGCTCGCGTCCGGCCTTCCGTTCGTGATCGTGCGCAAGACGGCGAAGGAGTACGGCACTTCCAACCGGCTCGAAGGCGTGTACGAGCGGGGTGAGCGCGTCTGCGTGATCGAGGACGTCGTCACCTCGGGCGGTGCACTGCTCGACTCGGTCGCCGCGTTGCGCGATGCCGGACTCGTCGTCGTCACCGCGATTTGCGTCGTCGATCGGGAAGAAGGCGGCGTCGAGGCGCTCGCTGCCGAGTCCGTCGAGCTCCACGCTCTCCTCCGCGCACGCGAGATCGCAGGCGCCGCCTAGCGCCCGCCTGTGGCATAACTCCTCCGAAAAGTGCCGGAAAACCGCATGGTTGAGCGGGTCCGACGCGCCTGTTAGCCTCTTTCGCCGGGTCATTCGGCGACGACGGGAGGAGAGGGACTTGACGAAACAGGAGTTTGTGGATGCGGTCTCGCAGAGAACGGGCCTGTCGGCTCGCGACTCCGCGAAAGCAGTGGACGCATTTCTCGAGACGATCACGGAGACGCTGCGGAAGCGCGAGGAGGTTGCGTTCACCGGCTTCGGGAAGTTCACGACGCAGCATCGTGCCGCGCGGCAGGGCGTGAACCCGCGCAACCCAGGCGAGAAGGTGACGATTCCGGCGGCAACCGTGCCGAAGTTCTCCGCGGGGAGCCAGCTCAAGGCTGCGGTCAAGGGCGGCTAGGGCTTACCCCTCCTCCGGGAACTCGAGGGCCGCTGAACGTCAGCGGCCCTCGTCGTCGCAACGGCCGACTCGTCGGCCGCGGCGACTACGCTAGGACTCGTGGCGACCGTCGCGACGACGCACTTCGCAGACCGTCTCGCGGAGGCGGTCGAGCGGAAGCGTTCACAGCTCGTGGTCGGCCTCGACCCGCGGCTCGACCTGCTTCCGGTCGAGCTCCGCGGCGAGGCGCACACGGGCCGCCAGGCCGCGGCCGAGGCCTGCGCGCGGTTCTCGCGCGGCCTCGTCGACGCGGTGTCTCCGTACGTGGTCGCGGTCAAGCCGCAGGTCGCGTTCTTCGAGGCGCTCGGCGCCGACGGCATTCGCGCGCTCGAGGACGTCTGTGCGTATGCGCGTGCCGCCGGACTGCAGGTGATCGCAGACGGCAAGCGCGGAGACATCGGCTCGACCGCTCGCGCCTACGCGGCTGCGTTCCTCGAGAAGGAAGAGGGCAGGGAGCCGCTCGCCGACGCGCTGACCGTCAACCCCTACCTCGGACGCGACGCGCTCGAGCCGTTCCTCGCCGCCTGCCGCCGCGACGGCGCAGGAATCTTCTGCGTGGTCAAGACGTCCAACGCCGGCGGAGCGGAGATCCAGGACCTCGTCCTCTCGGACGGACGGCACGTCTGGGAGCAGGTGGCCGAGCTCGTTGCCGAATGCGGCGAGGACCTGCTCGGCGAGGGTGGCCTCTCGGCGGTCGGAGCCGTGATCGGAGCGACCCACCCCCGCGCTGTCGGCATTGCCCGCAGACTGCTCCCGCACGCGATCCTGCTCCTGCCCGGCGTCGGCGCCCAGGGCGCGACCCCCGCCGACGTCGCACGTGCGTTCACGAGCGGTCCGGCGAGCGCGCTGGTCAACGTCTCGCGCGACGTCATCTACGCGTTTCGGGTGTCGGGGATGGACTGGCGCAGCGCCGCTGCGGCGGAAGCCGCGAGCTACGCCCGCTCCGTCTGGGCCGTCTCAGGCTGGTAGATGGACAGCCGCGAGCGGCGGGGCCTGGTGCGGTTCGGCGCGCCGGCCGCGTTCCTCGCTGCCGCGACGGTCGCCGTCCTGCTGATCCGGGCCGGCCTGTCCGGGAACTCCAACAGCTCGACCCTCCCGAGCGTCACACAGGTGACGACGCAGGTTCGGACCCGCCCGGTGACGAGCTCCACGACGACGGCGCTCCCGCGCTACTACACGGTCCAAAGCGGCGACACCTTCGGTTCCATCGCCTTCCTGGAGCACACGACCGTGGAGCAGCTCGTGCGCCTCAACCCGGGCATCGACCCGCGCAGCCTGCGCGTCGGCCAGCGCATCCGCGTGGGCTAGGCTCCTGCCGTGAAGGTGCGGCTGATCGCCGTGGCGGCAGTGGCCCTCGTGCTTGCGGCTCCGGCATACGCCGGCGCTCCGGACGTCGACGCACGCGCGTATCTCGTGGTCGACGCGACAACCGGGGACGTGCTCGCGCAGAAGGCTGCGAACGCGCGCGTCCCAATGGCGAGCCTGACGAAGCTGATGACGGTGCTGTTGACGATGCAGCACGCGAAGCTCGACGACGTGGTCACCGTCCAGCCCGACGCCGCTGCAGTGGGCGAGTCGTCGATCGACCTGCGCACCGGCGAGCGCATGACCGTGCACGACCTGCTCGAAGGTGCGCTGATCCAGAGCGCGAACGACGCGGCGGATGCCTTGGCGGACTACGTCGGTCACGGGAGCGCGTCGCGGTTCGTCGCGATGATGAACGCCGAAGCGCGCAAGCTGGGGTTGACGCACACGCACTACGAGCGTCCCGACGGGCTCGACGTGACCGGTCACTACTCGAGCGCACGGGACGTGACGATGCTCGCACAGCTCGTGATGCGCTATCCCGTGATCCGCTCGATCGTGCGCGAGCGGACGGCACAGATCTCCGGCGGGCGCACCCTGCACACGTGGAACGACCTGCTCGGGATCTTCCGCGGGGTCGACGGCGTGAAGACCGGTCACACGGACAACGCGGGCTGGTGCGAGGTCGCGAACGTGAAGCGAGACGGTCTCGACCTCTACGCGACGATCCTCGGCAGTCCCTCGCGCGGCCAGCGCGACCACGACCTCGCCGCGCTGCTGCGGTGGGCTCTCTCCGTCGAGCGGCCGGCGTGGGTGATCGCCCCGGGGCGTGTGTACGGGCACGTCCCCGTGGGCTACGGGCGCTCGCCTGTCCCCCTCGTCGCCGCGCGGCCGCTGTTGCGTCCCGTTCGCGTCGACCGTCCGCTCGTCGAGCGCGTGACGACGGCAGGCGCGGCCGACCTCCCGCTGCGGCAGGGCCAGCGGCTCGGCCAGGTCCGTGTCTACTCCGGTGGCGCGCTCGTGGCCACGGCGCCGCTCGTCGCCGCGCACGCCGTGTCGCGCCCGGCCCTCCTCGGTCGAGTGGGTTTCTATGCCCGGCGCACGTTCTCGCACGTGAAGGGCTGGCTGTCGTGATCGTCACGGTCACGCTCAACGCAGGTCTCGACCGCACGCTCACCGTCCCGAACTTCCAGCTCGGCCAGCGCCATCGCGCCAGCCAGGGGCTGGCGCTGCCGGGCGGGAAGGGGATCAACGTCGCGCGCGCGCTCAAGACGCTCGACGTCCCGGTCGTCGCCTCGGGGCTGGCGGGCGGACGCACCGGCACCCGCATCGTCGAGGAGCTGACCTCCGAGGCGATCCTCAACGACTTCGTGCGGATCGTCGACGAGTCGCGGACCTCGACCGCCGTCGTCGATCCCACGGCGGCCACGTACACGGAAATCAACGAGTGGGGGCCGCGGGTCGAGGAGGAGGAGCTCGCAATCCTGCTCGAGAAGCTCGCGTACTTGTCTCGCGGGGCGGACTTCGTCGTGTTCGCAGGCTCCCTGCCCCGCGGTGTCGACGAGGGCTTCTACGGCGACGCCATCCGCGAGCTGCACCGCCACAACGTGCGGGCGGTCCTCGACTCCGAGGGCGAGCCGCTGCGGCTCGGCGTCGAGGCGGAGCCGTTCCTCGTCTCGCCGAACGAGCGCGAGGCCGAGGCACTCGTCGGCCAGGAGTTCCGCGACGAGGAGGACTCGATGATGGCGCTCGACCGCATCGCCGATCTCGGTGCCCGCAACGTGCTGATCACCTCGGAGACGGGCTGCTTCGGGCTGTTTCGCGAGGATCGCCGCCGCGTCATCTTTCGCGCGGAGGCCCCGCGGGTCGAGCCGGTGTCGACGATCGGTGCCGGCGACGTGCTCCTCGCGGCGTTCCTCGCCGAAAGATTGTCGGACGGGCCGCCGGACGAGGCGATGCGAGCGGCGGTGGCCGCTGGCGCGGCCTCGACGCTCGAGGTCGGGGCCGGACGATTCGACCCACGCGAGGCGACGAGCCTCCAGCAGAGCGTCCGCGTCGAGGAACTCACGCCGGTCTCTTCGTAGCCCGAGTCCGTCGAGCCGCGCTGGTAGCGTGTGCCGATGGATCTCGAGGTCGGGCAACGCGAACTGGAACGCCTGCTTCGGCTCGAGCAGAAGTTTGCGAAGGAAGGGCTGACGTTCGACGACGTGCTGCTCGTTCCCGCGGAGTCGCACGTCCTCCCGAACGACGTCTCGACGGTCACGTCGTTGACCCGCCGGATCCACTTGTCGATCCCGGTCGTGTCGGCGGCGATGGACACGGTCACCGAGGCGCGCCTGGCGATCGCGCTCGCGCGCGCGGGCGGCATCGGCGTCCTGCACCGCAACCTCTCGATCGAGGACCAGGTCGCGGAGGTCGACAAGGTCAAGCGGTCCGAGTCGGGAATGATCGTCGAGCCCGTCACGCTGCCGGCGAGCGCGCCGGTGGCGCACGCCGTGGAGCTGATGGCGCGCTACCACATCTCCGGTGTGCCGATCACCGACCCGAACGGGATCCTCGTCGGGATCCTGACGAACCGCGACCTGCGCTTCGAGGACGACACGACGCAGCCCGTCTCCGCGCTGATGACCGCGCGCAACCTCGTGACCGCGCCGGTGGGCACGACGCTCGAGGAGGCAGAGGAGATCCTCCATCGGAACAAGATCGAGAAGCTTCCCGTCGTCGACGCCGACGGAAGGCTCAGGGGTCTCATCACCGTCAAGGACATCCAGAAGCGGATCGAGTTCCCGGACGCGACGAAGGACGAGCGCGGTCGCCTTCGCGTCGCCGCGGCCGTCGGCATCGGCACCGATTCGTGGAAGCGCGCCGGCGCGCTCGTCGACGCGGGCATCGACGCGCTCGTCGTCGACACGGCGCACGGCCACAGCTCCGCCGTCGTCGAGATGGTGCGCCGCATCAAGGACGAGTGGGAGGTAGAGACGATCGCCGGCAACATCGCGACCGCTGCCGCGGTCGAGGCGCTCGTCGACGCGGGCGCGGACGCCGTGAAGGTCGGCGTCGGGCCGGGCTCGATCTGCACGACGCGTGTCGTCGCCGGCGTCGGCGTGCCGCAGGTGACGGCGATCTACGACTGCGCGCAGGTCGCGGCCCGTCACGGCGTGCCGTTGATCGCCGACGGCGGGCTGACGTCCTCCGGCGACATCGCGAAGGCGATCGCCGCGGGAGCCGACGCGGTGATGGCGGGCTCCCTGCTCGCGGGCACCGACGAGAGTCCGGGCGAGGTCGTCCTCCACCAGGGGGAGCGGTTCAAGGAGTACCGGGGCATGGGCTCGCTCGGCGCGATGCGTGCACGGGGGTTCTCGCAGGACCGGTACTTCCAGGGCGACGTCGAGGACGTGGAGAAGCTCGTGCCCGAGGGCATCGAGGGGCGCGTTCCGTACAAGGGGCCGGTGGCGGCGATCGTGCACCAGCTCGTCGGCGGCCTGCGCCAGGCGATGGGCTACTGCGGGGCGGCGACGATCGACGACCTGAAGCACGCGGGCTTCGTCCGGATCACTGGCGCCGGGCTGCGCGAGTCGCATCCACACGACGTGACGATCACGAAGGAGGCGCCGAATTACCGGCGGTAGCGCCGGCGCCGAGGTCGTGCCGCTGCCCGAGCGGCCGGCCGAGGAGCGGCCGGTGCTCGTGGTCGACCTCGGTGGTCAGTACGCGCAGCTGATCGCGCGCCGCGTTCGCGAGTGTCGTGTGTACTCGGAGCTGGTCGGCCACGGCGTCACTGTCGAGCAGGTGCGCGCGCGGAATCCGCACGCGCTGGTCCTCAGCGGCGGTCCCGCATCGGTCTACGCGGACGGTGCGCCCCGCATCGACCCGCGCATCCTCGAGCTCGGAGTGCCGACACTCGGGATCTGCTACGGCATGCAACTGATGGCGCAGGAGCTCGGCGGTCGCGTCGAGCGCACGGGCGTCTCGGAGTTCGGGAAGGCGTCGGTGCACGCGCAGGAGTCGGTGCTCCTGGCCGGCACGCCGGAGGACCAGGTCGTGTGGATGTCGCATCGCGACTCGGTGACCGCCCCGCCGACCGGTGCGCGAGTCGTCGCGGGCTCGCAGTCCACGCCGATCGCCGCGTTCGAGGATGCCGCGCGGAAGCTGTACGGCATCCAGTTCCATCCCGAGGTCGTGCACACCCCGCACGGGACCGATGTCCTGAAGAACTTCCTGTACACGGTCGCGGGCGCGCCGCCCACGTGGACCGCGGCGGCGGTGATCGAGGAACAGGTCGGCCGGATCCGCGCGCAGGTCGGACGCGAGCGAGTGCTCTGCGCGCTCAGCGGCGGCGTCGACTCGGCCGTCGCGGCATTACTCGTTCACAAGGCGATCGACGACCAGCTCACGTGCGTGTTCGTCGACCACGGCCTGTTGCGGGAGAACGAGGCGGCGCAGGTCGTCGAGACGTTCGGCGGTCATCTGCACGTCCCGCTCGTGCACGTGCAGGCCCAGGACCGGTTTCTGACACGGCTTGCAGGCGTCGAGGATCCCGAGCAGAAGCGCAAGATCGTCGGCGAGGAGTTCATCCGCGTCTTCGAGGAGGAGGCCCGAAAGCTCGAGGGCCGATCGACCAGGTCGGTCAGGTTCCTCGTGCAGGGAACGCTCTATTCCGACGTGATCGAGTCCGGCGGTTCGGAGGACGGCGTCGCCGCGAAGATCAAGTCGCACCACAACGTCGGCGGGCTCCCGGCAGACATGCAGATGGAGCTCGTCGAGCCGCTGCGCCTGCTGTTCAAGGACGAGGTGCGCCGTGTTGGCGAGGAGCTCGGCCTGCCGGACTCGCTCGTGTGGCGCCAGCCGTTCCCCGGGCCGGGCCTCGCGATCCGCATCATCGGCGAGGTGACGGCCGAGCGGCTCGAGCTGCTGCGCGCGGCCGACGCGATCCTGCAGGAGGAGATCCGGCGTGCCGGCCTGTACCGGGACCTGTGGCAGTCGTTCGCCGTGCTGCCGGCCGTCCGCTCCGTCGGCGTCCAGGGAGACGAGCGGACGTACGCGTACCCGATCGTGATCCGCGCGGTCACGTCGGAGGACGCGATGACGGCGGACTGGGCGCGTCTGCCGTACGACCTGCTCGAGACGATCTCGAGCCGGATCATCAACGAGATCCCCGGCGTCAACCGCGTCGCGCTCGACCTCAGCTCGAAGCCGCCCGCGACGATCGAATGGGAATGAGCCCCGCGCGTCGGACGCGCTAGTAGCGGATCACGAACCCGCTCAGCCCTTCGGGCTCCTCCGTGAAGACGTCGACGTGCTCCACCTGTGCGCCGCGCGGGCCGGTGCGCGTCCAGTCGACGAGCCTCTCGACCTCCTCCCGCTCGCCCTCGAACACCGCCTCGACGGTGCCGTCCGCCCGGTTCGCGACCCAGCCGGCCAGGTCGTCGCGCTGCGCGAGCCGCTGCGTCGAGTCGCGGAAGTAGACGCCCTGCACGAAGCCGTGCACGACCACGCGCCGCCGGATCACGCCGCGTATTCTCGCCGCGTGGAGTTCAGGGAGCTGCTCGCCAGGCGACGCATGGTCAGAGCGTTCGAGGCGGAGCCGGTTCCACGCGAGACCCTCGTACGGATCGTGGGGACGATTCGCCGGGCGCCGAGCGCCGGGTTCAGCCAGGGCCAGCGGTTCGTCGTCGTCACGGAGCCCGAGCGTCGCCGCGCGCTTGCCGACGCGGTGGGCGAGCAGTACTACGTCGAGCAGGGATTCGCGCCGTGGATCAGCGGCGCGGCCGCGCTCGTCGTCGTCTGCACGCGCGAGGAGGACTACCACGAGCGGTACCGGCAACCGGACAAGGTCGACGAGGCAGGCACCGAGATCGAGTGGCCGGCGCCGTACTGGCACGTCGACGCGGGCGCGGCCGCGATGCTCGTCCTGCTCGCGGCGATCGACGAGGGGCTCGGCGCGGGCGTCTTCGGTGTTCCCGTCGAGCGGATGTCCCGTGTCCGCGAACTGCTGGGGCTGCCGGACGACGTCGACGTCGTCGAGGTGATCGCACTCGGCGTCCCGGCCGGCGATGCGATCTCCGACCGGAAGTCGAGCCGTGCGACGCGGCCGCGCCGAGTGCTCGACGAGCTCGTGCGGTGGGAGCGTTGGGACTGACGCGCCGGCTCGAACGGCGGCAGCCCTAGGGGATGCGCAACTTCGCGACCGCCTGTTGCTGGTGGAAGAACGGGTTCTGCGACCCCTCGTCGTACGTCGTCACCGACGACGTGTACACGAAGCCTCCGCGGGCGTCGACGCCGAAGTAGTCGCCGATGAACCCTCCCGGCTGGCAGATGCAGAGGAAGTGCGCCGACGAGAGCTGCGGGTCCCACGTGTTCGGCGACAGTCGGATGTTGTGGCCGATCGGCTGGAGGCCAGCCCGGTAGAGCTG
>DASPSY010000015.1:0-18807 GCA_035623685.1 Gaiellaceae bacterium | reverse complement strand
AGGCTTACCAGCGCTACGCTGCATGCAGTGCCCCGTAGCTCACTGGACAGAGCAGCCGCTTCCTCCCCCACGTCGGGAGCGTTCGCACGAATCGCCCCTTTTTCGACGGGTTGGTATGGAACAGGTCTGGAACAGAGAGGGCGCTGGTCGCAAACGCCGGCAAACACATTCACCCGACGAACGGCTTGAACTAGCGAAAACAGTTGCCATCCGCTGCCAACGTTGGCCGATTTGGCAACATGGTAAGGAGGGGGTCTCCGGTTCGAGTCCGGAAGAGGGCTTCGTATAAATGCCTGCAAATCCGGGCGAACTCCAGCCCGGCGTCGGCCCGATCGCCGCGTCCACGCTCGCCGAGGCCAGCGTTGGGGAAGGTCAGCCGACGCGAGGCCGTCGACGCGCCTTCACAGGTGTAACCGTTCGGCGCATCACGCAGTTCTTCTTGCCCTTGGGTCGGTCGTAGCTGAAGCCGTTCTGCTCGTAGAGGCTGCGCGTCGTGTTGTAGAGGAACTGGGGCCGCACCTTCTCGCCCTCCTGCAGATCGTGCGGATAGCCCTCCACCACGCCGCCGCCCGCCTGCGCGATCAGGTCGACGGCACCACGAAGCGCGATCGCGGCGACGCCTTTCCGCCGATAGTCCCTGTCGACGAAGATGCACGTGATCCGATAGTCGGGCAATTCGTCCGTGCGGCTCGCCTCGTATTCCTTCCGGTGGTGGATGTTCGGAAGCTCGTCCGGGGAGCCGTATTGGCACCAGGCTACGGCGGCGTCGCCGTCGAAGATAAGGGCTGCATGAGCGTTGCCCTCGCGAACGAGACGCTCCTTCCAGGGGCGGCCTTTCAAGCCCTCGGGCCTACCCTCTCGCGAATGGAACCATGTGCACCAGCAGCCGCCGAACCCACACCCTTTGTGCTTGTCGAGCAGGCGCGCGTACGCGTTCCATGTCGAGGCATCGAGCGCCCTGATCTCGTACCCGCTCATCGCACCTCCCCTCGACCGGGATTGCCCAGCCAACGAGCGAGGAGTCTACGTGCGTCCTCCTCAGCCGGGGCGAGCATGGGCGCTACGCTGCCACGCGGCCCCGTAGCTCCGTGGATAGAGCAGCGGTTTCCCTCGACCGCGCCGCCGAGCGCGCATCGGCCTCTGTTCGACATGGCCGGCAGTTGCGACGAGTGAGCGACGCCGTAAAGCGTGCTTGCGCGCGCTTCTGCCGTCATGAGACGATCGCCGCATGCGGCGTCTAGGACGGTCGGGCGTGCGAGCCTGGCTGCTGGTTTGCGCGTGTCTCGTGGCGGTCGTGGTCGCGCATGGTGCATCTGCGGGGCGCTCAACCCAGGGTGTGCCTGCCTGTCATGCGTTCAAGCGCGCGACCGTCGTAGGCGTGATCGGGAAGCTGACACACACGCGTCCCGGAGCGGGCCTGTACACGCTTCAGTACTGGCTCAGCGGCGGCGCCCCGGCGAGTTACAAGCCTGCACAGTGGTCGGCCTGCGAGCTGTACGGGAGTGCGGCCCGGGCGATGATCCTGAGCGTTTCGCTAGGCCGCTGGACGACAGCCCCGGCAGCACTCGCAGCGTTCGGGTACATCAACTCGACGCTGGCAGCGGACGGATCCCCGTGCGCGCAGGTGACCATAGGGAGCGCGAGCGTGTGCGTGTACAACGGGCCGAAGCTCGCGGCCATTCACCAAACACTGCTGGTCGCCGCGAGCGACACGCTCGTCTTCACGCTCGATCTGGGTCAGTTCCGCGGCGCGGGATCGCCTAGTCAGCGCCAAGCAACCCTTCTGCGACTCGCGCGCAAGCTCATCGGCTAACGCGCAACCTCAACCGGTACAGGGCCGCTGCCGCCCGACCCGACCGGCGCACCTTTTTTCCGAAATTGGGGTGGAACAGCACTGGAACAGAGAGGGTGCAAGCGGTCTCAGACGCCGGCAGCCGCGCCGAAAGCCGCAAGAGCGAGGCAGGAACCGTTGCCGTGGGTTGCGACCGATCGCATTTTCGCAGCCCACGGTAAGGAGGGGGGTTTTCAGGTTCGAGCCCGGAAGAGGGCTCCTACCTCTGGCGTGCTCGCTAGTACGTGTTCGCCGCGCTCGCCACGCGCCCGTCATCCAGCCGGCTGCCGCCGCAGGAAGGCATAGGAGGCGACGAGGAACGCAAGCGCAGATGCGGCGAGCACGAGCAGCGTCATCCAAGCGTGCAGGTTGAAGAATGCGTAGCCGTACGGATTCTGGTGGGAGAGACTACGGTCGGCATGGATGCGAGTGTTCATGTCGGCGACGCTTCCCACCCCCGCGAAGGCAGTGCGCTCGAAGACACCCCACGTGAGTGTCGCCATGACACCGCCCATGTCCTTCACGGTCACGACCGCGCCCCCCAAGAACGTCGCCAAGAGCATCGAGATCGGGATGACGGCAGTCGCCTGATCCTCCCCTCGGACGATCGACGAGATCGCAAGTCCCATGGCAACCGCGACGCAGCCCGTTGCCGTGAGCACGACGAGGAAGAGGAGCCATGACGTGACAGGCTCGTCCAGCGGTCGCAGCGCGAAGACGATCCCGAACAGGAGGAACGTCTGCAAGGTGACGAGGCTGAAGAGCACCGTCACCTTCGACGCGAGGTAGGCGCGGAGATCGAGCCCGGCCGCCCGCTCGCGGGCGAGGATCGTTCGCTCCTTGATGATCTCCCGCGCACTGTCGAGGGTTCCGAGCCAGATCGTCGCCGTCACGAGCAGGAAGAGGAGCTCTGCAGTATCGGATGCCTGATCCCGTCCCGGCGCACCGAAGACATCGGGTTTGAACAGCAACCCCAGGCCGAGCGCGAGCACCGGTACCTGAAGGAGGAGGATCAGCAGATTGCGTCGGTCCCGGACGAACGTCTTCACGTAGCGACTCACGAGCACAGGCAGGTGACCCTTGAAGATGCCGAAGTGCGTTCGCCTCGTGACCTGACGGCTCGGCGAAACAGGAACAGCCTGAGCGGCCGGCTGCTGTGCGTTGCTGGCCACGAATCGCTCACGCCACTCCTCGGCAGGTTGCTGCTCCAGCGCCTCGTAGATGTCGTCGTACTCCGAAGCGCCGAAGAAGGTCGCCGCCTGTGCCGGGGACCCCTCGAAGCAGAGACGGCCGCCGCGACCGACCACCCAGAGCTTGTCCGCCAGGTCGAGGTTCTTGGTCGCGTGCGTCGTCACCACGACGGCGCTGCGACCGACCGCTGCAAGCTCCCGGAAGAGCTGCATCATGCGGCTTTCGAGGCCGGGATCGAGGCCTGACGTCGGCTCGTCGAGGAAGAGGAGCGCCGGACGCGTCAGCAGCTCGGTCGCAAGTCCGACACGCTTTCGCTGACCTCCGGAGAGCGAGCCGATGTACGTGTCGACGTGCTCGTCGAGTGACACCTCCCGGACGACCTGTTCGACCGCGGCGTCGATGTCGGCCGGAGAATGGTCGACCGGGAGCCGGAGCCGGGCGGAGTAGCGCAGCGACTCGAGCACGGTCAGCCGTGCATGGACGATTTCGTCCTGAGGCAGGTAACCGATCTCGGTCGAACGCACGCCGACCGGATCGCCGCTGACGAGCACGGACCCGACCGACGCCTGTTGCACGCCGGAGAGCACCTTGATCAGAGTCGTCTTCCCCGCGCCGCTCTCGCCGATCACGGCGACGAACTCACCCGGCTGAACCGCAACCGAGATCGCGTCCAGCAGCACCTTTCCCCGGGCGGCAACGGAGATCGCGTCCGCCTGGAGCCGAAGAGCGCCACGGTCGTCGCGCTCGACGAACTTCGCGCCATCGAAGACCAGCCGGAACGGCCCGATTCCGATCTCCGCGCCAGGCTGGACGACCGCAGTCACGACCGGCACGCCGTCGAGTCGAGTGCCGTTCTGCGAGCCGAGGTCGCGAAGCTCGATCTGGTGCCCCTCGGTCAGGACCTGCGCGTGGAATCGCGAGACGGTCGGTGCGTCGAGCTGCACATCGTTGGACGGGTCGCGTCCGATGGAGAGCGTCGACTTGTCGAACTGGATGCGCCGGATCCCGTCACGAATCGGCGACTCCTCGCCCGCCCGAGTCTCCTCGCCTCCGACGAGAAAGCGGAAGCGGTTGGAGCCGATCGTGATCGAGTCGCCGGCGTTCAGCCAGCGCGCCTCGCTGATGAGTCGCTCCCCGTTCAGCCCCGACCCGTTCATCGATCCGAGATCCGCGATGAAGTAGATGCCCTGATCCGTGGCGATCCGCGCGTGGTGTCGCGAAACCTGATCCGAGTCGACCACGACCTCGTTGTCAGGAGCTCGCCCGATCGTGAGACCGCCGGGAGGAATCCGAATCCGCTGTCCCGACCGGACGAGAGTCGCGGGCGGCGCGATCATCGCGACCGATCGGTTCCTCATCGGGGTCCCGATCTGCTCGACCGGGGCTGTGAGCGGCCCCACGGGGTTCGCGGTGACGGAACTCCCCGCGGATGCCTGCCGTGAGGTGCTCGGGTCCGGAGGACGGCCATCGAGCTCCACCTCGAACGTCGTCTCGCCGACGCGAACCGTGTCTCCCGTCCTGAGGGTGAGCTGCCCGGGAACGAGCTCGCCGTTGACGAACGTGCCGTTGTGCGACCCGGCGTCCTCGATGATCCAATCGCCGTCGTCATCCCTCCAGATCAGGGCGTGGCGACGCGACATCTGGGGGTCGTCGAACCCGCCGGCCTTGCCCGAGTCGCGACCGAGCACGAGCGGCTCGTCGACGTCGATGGTTGCTCCTGCCCGCCTCCCCGCCGTCACCAACAACCGAAGTGTCGCGGTCACGTCGGCCCGTCACCTTCCGTCGTCTAGATCAGCCAGATCGGCCCGGTAACCCCGAGGCGAACACCTTCGTCCGCTGGACGCCGCAGTCCCGCATGCCGCGACCCTACAAGCCTCCACTCGGTTGTTCAACGAGCCCGCACCCGGCGTCGAGCTGCGTCTGACGAGCCGATGTGGTTGCACCGAGCGTAGGTACTTGTCAGGCTTGGTTGCGGCATGGAGTTCTCTGGGACGCGCATCGGCACTGAAATTGCCGGATTCCGGATCGAGTCCGTGCTTGGACGGGGGGGAATGAGCGTCGTCTATCTGGCCGAGCAGACGCGGCTGGAACGGAAGGTGGCACTCAAGGTGATGGCGAGCGCCTTAGGCGACAACGAGCTCTTCCGCAACCGGTTCCTGCAGGAGTCGCGTCTGGCGGCGAGCTTGGATCATCCGAACATCATCCCCATCTACGACGCGGGCGAGGAGAACGGATGCCTCTACATCGCCATGCGACACGTCGACGGTCGGGACCTTTCCGAGGTGCTCGCGAAGGACGGCCCGCTGAGCCTCGGTCGCACCTTGTTCGTCCTCGAACAGCTGGCGGGTGCTCTGGATGCGGCCCACGAACACGACCTGATTCACCGGGACGTCAAGCCGGCCAACGTCTTGCTCGTCGGGGAGACGGACCGCGTCTACCTCACCGACTTCGGAGTGGCAAAGCCCACGACGTCGGCCGGCCTGACCCGAACCGGCTTCTTCATCGGGACGCCCGACTACTCGGCTCCGGAGCAGATCGAGGGAAGAGACGTCGACCAGCGAACGGACGTCTACGCGCTGGGGGGTGTGTTCTACTCCTGTCTGACCGGCGTTTCGCCCTACGAGCGAGAGACCGAGGTCGCCGTGCTCCAGGCGCATCTCTTGGAGCCGCCGCCGAGGCTCAAGGACCAGCGGCCCGATCTTCCACGAGCCCTCGACCGCGTGATCGCAAAGGCGATGGCGAAGGAGAAGGATGACCGCTACCCGACTTGCGGCGACTTCGCGGCCGCAGCCGAAGCCGCAGCCCACGACCGGTCGATTGCGCCGATCGCAAGCACGATCGCCTCTCCCGCCGCGGCGGAGCCCGACATGGAGGGCAACCTGGCCGAGACGGTCCTGGCAGCCGATGCCCTTGCGGCGGCCGCTCCGACGGTGCCCCCTGCAACGACTCAGCCGGTTCCGTCAGATGCTCCTGTCTCGCCGACCCCCACACCGACATCGTCCGCTGGCGCGCCAGAGCCACAGTCTCCCCCGACGAGCCAGCTCGCGAACGGCGGTGCTGCCGGCGGCGGGCCCGACGAGCCGTCCGCACCGCCTGCTCAGCCTCCTGCCACCAAAGAACGGCGCACGTTCGAACTGACGCCTGGCCGAATGATCATGGCCGGGGTGGCAGTTCTCGTCCTCGTCGGGATCGCGGCCGCGATCGGCGTCCTGCTCTCCGGCGGCAACTCGAAAGGCGCAGCGGCTACGAATACCAGCAACGCGAACGGGTCAACAACGCAGACCTCGACGCAGACGGGCATAACCTCACCGATCGCCGTCGGCTTGCACGGCGTGATCCCGGCCACGCTCCTTCAACACTGCACGATCGGTGCTCCGGTGAATGGCGCGGCCCAAACTGCCACGTGCAAGGCGCCAACGAACACCACGGCGTTCTGGCCCGACAACTGGTCGTTCTCGCTGTACCCGAGTACCGCCGCGGGGCTCAAGGCCTACAACACGCTCCGCGTCCAGAACGGCATCGGCCGCAACTACGGCCGGTGCAATCGCACGAGTTGGTCAGGCGAGGGAGCCTGGCTTCACAATCCAGAGGGCGGCGCAGCACCGAAGAAGGGTGGACGGCGCTTCTGCTACTTCGACGGGAACGTAGCCGTGATCGTGTGGCTCCACGAGAAGCTCGGTCAGCCAAACCACATCGACATGCTCGGCATCGCGCGTGCCTCCGGCAGCGATCACTTCGATCTGTACGGCTGGTACAACTTCTGGCACCACATCGTCGGCAAGTGCATCGCGCCGGGCTGTGTCGCTCGACTTCCGACGTAAGTCTCTACGACGCAACTCGCAGGTCGATCGACGTGGGCTGAGACGGTCGTCAGCAGCCGCGGTCGACGTTCCGGGAGGAGCCTCCGAGTACGATCCCGCCCATGCCGACCTTTCTCGTCAAGGAAGGTCCGCTGGGCACGGGCAGCCTCGTAGTCGACTCGCGAGTCGTACTCGGCCGAGGGGACGCCGACGTGGTCATCGACGACCCGGAGATCTCGCGACGCCACGCTGTCGCTCAAGCGGTTGGCGAGCTGATCGAGATCGACGATCTCGACTCGTTGAACGGCACCTGGGTGAATGGAAGGCGAATCATCGAGGTGACCGTGCTTCGGCCTGGCGACACCGTGCGCATCGGCCAGACGGTTCTCGAGATGGCCGACTCGGGCTCGACCACGACGGTTGCGGTCGTTGACGAGAAGACACGAACGGTGGCCTTCGAGGGGGTTCCTCTCGCCATCGGTCGCTGCCCGGAGTGCGATGCGGTAACTCCCAGCGTTGCCCGCTTCTGTGCGTACTGTGGCGTCCGGCTGCAGTCGACGGACACACCGTCGGCCGGGCCCGATCGCATTCCTGACGTACAGCCGGTCCACGAAGCCCATTCCGCGGATGCGTCGAGCGAGGTCGAAGACGAGCTTCGTCCGGTCACAGCGCTGTTTGCCGACGTCGTCGGCTCGACGTCACTCGGCGAGCGACTCGCTCCGGACGAGGTGAAGGCGTTGATCGGCGAGTGCGTCAACAGGATGTCCTTGGCGGTCGAGCAGTACGGGGGTCTGGTCGCGGCGATCATGGGCGACGGCGTCGCAGGGTTCTTCGGCGTTCCGGTTGCGCACGAGGACGATCCCGAGCGGGCCGCCCACGCGGCACTTCGGATTCTCGACGTCGTCGGGGAGTACGGACGAGATGTAGCTGCGGCTTGGGGCGTCGATGACTTCAACGTGCGAATCGGAATCAACAGCGGAAAGACAAGCGTCGGTCTCGTGGGTGCCGCCGACCGCCAGTTCGTCGCGCTGGGAGACTCGACCAATGTCGCGGCGCGCCTCCAGTCTGCGGCGGCGCCGGGAAGCGTCGTCGTCGGCGAGGCCACCGCGCGCAGACTCGCGCACCGCTTCGTGCTCGAATCGCTCGGCGAGTTGACGGTGAAGGGACGTCGCGAACCGGTTTCCGCCTGGCGACTCGCCAGCACTCTCAGCGACGCTCGGCCACACGCGCCCACTCCGCTCGTCGGACGTGAGCGCGAGATCGGACAGCTGCGAAGCGCTGCCGAGGAGCTCCTCTCCGGCGGCCGCGGCCAGCTGCTCATGCTCGAGGGCGAGTCCGGCATCGGCAAGACACGGCTTCTGAGCGAGCTCGCCACGATCGTCGGCGATCGAGGATTGTGGCTCGACGGGTACTGCCGGTCGTTCGGCGACGAGCTTCTCTACTGGCCCTTCGCCGAGCTACTCCGCAGATGGCTCGGCGTGCAAGCCGGCGAGGCAGAGGTCGCTGTCCGCACGAGGCTGAGATCGAGGCTCACCTCGTTGCAGGGAATCGATCTCGAGACGACGATTGCACGACTCGGCGCTCTACTCGGTCTGCGCACTGCCGACGAGCGGCTTCCTCGAAGTCCCGATGAGCTCGCCGATGACATTCGCCTCGGCCTGAGCGACTTGATCGGCGCCCTGTGTCGTGTGCAACCGGTTGTCCTCGTCATCGATGACTTGCAGTGGGTAGACATGCCCACGCGCAAGCTCGTCCAGGCATTGCTCGAGCTGACAGATCGGGCGCCACTGCTGGTTGCCGTTGCGTTCCGCTCTCATCCGCCGTCTGAGGGAACGCGCTTCCGCCTCTACGCGCTCGAGCACTATCCGCATCGAACGATGGAGGCGTCCATCGAGCCGCTCGGCCCCGAAGCGGCCAGTGAGCTCCTCGGCATGCTGATGCCCGACGATCTGGACGCGGCTGCTGGTGCCGAGGTGGTTGCGCAAGCCGAAGGGAACCCCCTCTATCTCGAAGAGCTTCTCCGCACGCTGATCGAGGGAGGCGGACTGGAGCGTCGACGCCGGACCTGGACACTGACACGAATGTCGACACGACACGTGCCGGCCGCACTCGAGGGTCTTCTTATGGCACGAATCGATCACTTGCCAGAAGGTGCGAGGAAGGTCGCCCAGGTTGCCGCCGTCATCGGCCGGAGCTTTCCGATGAGAGTGCTTGCTCAGGTTGCTCAGACCGAGAACCTCGAACGCGAGGTCTCGGTCCTGCTTCGCGCTCAGGTGATCAGCGAGATGGGGCGCGACCCCGAGCTTGTCTACTCCTTCAGGCACGGTCTCCTGAAAGAGTGCGCCCTCTCGACTGTGACTCCATCCCGCAAGGAGGAGCTGTACGGAGCTGTTGCCGGCGTGTTCGAGGAGCTGTACGAGGGGTCGCGCAATGAGTACCTCGACGTGCTCGCCTCGTACTACGCTCGTAGTGGCAATCGCGGCAAGGCGCTCGAGTACCTCGAGCTCGCCGGGAGACGCGCGCTCTCTCTGAACGCCAAGACGGAGGGAGAGACAATGCTTCGGAAGGGTCTGAAGATTGCGCGGGAGATCGGTGACGGAGCAACCGAGCACCGACTCGTCAGCGAACTCGACGTGCTGGCTGCACCCTCGTAATCCGGCCGCGAGCCGAGCCCGCTGATGTCCGGAGCGATCGTCGTCGAACGACCGGGCCGCTGCACGCCCAGAAGGTGAATACGATCGCGCGATGCGCCCGGTCGCAAGGCGAGGTGAATGGCCACGGCAGACGGTGTCGAGCGCCGGAGCCCGTTTCCGCTCTGGTTCGGTCAACGTCGGAAAGAAGACGGGTGCGAACGCGACGAGAGCAACTGATGCGCTCGTCCGCGCCGTCGGCGGGCTGGTGAACCGCGCGGTCGACGAGATGCTGCTCGGAGATGTACGCGTCACCTCAGCCGCCGACGGCAGACGCCTACTCACAACCGACGAACGGTCGGAGTCGTTCGCCGACGACATCCAGCGGGTGATCGTGCTCGCTGTTCCCGTCGTTCGCGCTCTCTCCCGCGGAGCGCGTGTCGCCAAGCTGCCATGGGTAGTCGTCGCCTCGACCGCGATCTCGGTCGGGATCGCGGTTCGCACCGGCGTGCGCGAGATCCAGGTGCTGTCATCACTCGTCGCCTACCGGCTCGAGCAGGCAACCGGCGCACCGGCCGATCCAGCACTCGTCAAGAGGGTGGCGATAGACCTCTACCTCCATCCGAAGCGGAAGATCCGCGTGGCCGACCACAAGCTCCACCTCGTTCGGCTGACGCGTAAGTGGGTACTCGGCGGGATCTTCGGGCGCACCACGGAGAAGCGCGCCAATCAAGCACTCGCCGCCGCAGACCGCCTCGACCCCGTCGCGTTTCGCGGCGAGCCAAACGACCGGGTTGCCTCGAGCTAGCGGACGTTGCGGTTCCCGAGCCGCGCACGCTCGTTGCGCGGGGCGGCGCTACGCCGCCACGGGCAGACTGAACGAGACGCGCGCCCCGCCGTCCGGCCGGCTCTCTGCCCAAATGTGCCCGCCGTGAGCTTCGACGAGGCCGCGCGCGATTGCGAGCCCGAGTCCTGCCCCGGGCCCGGTTCGCGAGCGGTCGGCGCGCCAGAAACGCTCGAACATCCGCTCCTGGGTGCCCGGCTCGAGTCCGACGCCGTCATCGTCGACGTGGACGCAGACCTCGCGCGAGTGCCGCTCGACGGAGACCGCGACCGACCCGTCGGCCTGGGTGTGACGAACTGCGTTTGCCACGAGGTTGGCGAGCACGCGCTCGATCTTGTCGGGTGCGACGACCACCGTCTCGCCGGGAGTCACCTCCGACCGCAGGGTTACGCCGCGCGCGACCGCTTCTGGATCGAGGAGACGCAACGTAGCCGCTACCAGTTCGGCCACGTCGGTACGCCGTAGCTCGAGATTGAGAGTGCCCGCGTCGATCTGGGCCAATTCGAACAAGTCGTCGACGAGCGTCGTGAGCGTCTCGGCGGCCTGGCGCAAGCTCGGCAGATATTCGTCCGGGCCGATGAGGCCGTCCTCAGCCGCCTCGATCACGGCCTGCAGCGATGCAAGTGGGGTGCGGAGGTCGTGGCTCGCCCACGAGACGAGCTCGCGGCGGGCGTCGAAGAGCTGTTCGACAGAGGTCACCATCGCGTTGAACGCGAGGGCAAGTTCGCGTAGCTCCTCCGTCCCGCTTGTTGGGGCACGAGCGGCGAGGTCACCGCCCGAGATGCGCGCGGCGGCGACACGGAGGTCGCGCATAGGGCCGGCGATCGAGCGGGCGAGCAACAGCCCGGCGGTCGCGGCGGCCAACGCCGAGCCCGCGGTCACGGCGAGGACTTTCAGGTCGGCGTTCATGTGGAACATCACCCAGCCCGACAGGAGCACTGCGGCAAGCGGAATGCACACGGAGAGCACCGCCAGCCCGGCGACCTGGAGGCCGAGGCTCGGGAGGAGCCGGAGCACGCGCGCGACGACGACGCTGAGCGCGATGCTCGAGCAGACGACGATCAGCGCGAGCCAGATCATGCTTCGAAGCGGTAGCCGGCGCCCCACACGGTCTTCAGGCGCTCGGGGTTCGTCGGGTCGCGCTCGAGCTTCTCGCGCAGCCGCCGCACGTGCACCGTCACGGTTCCGGTGTCACGTGCCGCGTGGTAGCCCCAGACGCGGTCCATCAGCGTCTCGCGGGAGAAGACGATGCGAGGGTGGGATGCCATGAACCAGAGCAGGTCGAACTCCTTCAGCGTCAGCGTTATCGGCTCGCCCTCTCTCGTCACCAGGCGGGCGTCCCCATCGATCACGAGGCCGTCGATCTCCAGGCGTCGCGGCGCGCGGCTGCCCGTCCGGGCGCGGCGCAAGACAGTGCGCACCCGTGCGGCCACCTCGGCCGGCGAAAACGGCTTCGTCACGTAGTCGTCGGCGCCGAGCTCGAGACCGACGATCCGGTCCGACTCGTCGACACGTGCCGTGAGGAGGATCACAGGGAGCTCCGAACGCTCGCGGATCCAACGGCAGAGCTCGAGACCGTCGGTACCAGGCAGCATGACGTCGAGGACCACGAGGCTGAGATCGGACCCGGCGATCAGCTCACGGGCGTCGTCTCCGTTGTCGGCCTCGAGCGTCGAGTAACCGTCCCGACGAAGGTAGCGGACGACGACGTCCCGGACGACCGGCTCGTCGTCGACGACGAGAATCGTGCCCATGGCTTCAGTCCGGCTCCCATTTGGGGTGATGTCTCGTCGCCCACTCCTCGCTGACGGTGCCGACCGTCATGCCGCGCAACGCATGCCGTGTCGCCGGGTGGATGACAGCGAGGTACAGATGCCCCACGAACAACGCCAACGCCGCGAATGCAAGGCCGTCGTGTAGCACAACCGTGCTCGCGAACCTCAGCCGCGTGTCCCGCTCGCCGAACCAGAGCAGAAGGCCCGAGGCGACGAAGAGCACGGTGAACGCGGCGGTCAGCGCGGCGTTCACCTTCTGCCCGGCGTTGAATCGACCCTGCGGGGCGGGCCGCCTACGTGCGAGCCAGCGCAGGTCGTCGCGATCGAACCGATCGATGTCGCGTGCCGTGCGCATCAGCCCGCGGGTGTTGCCCGCGAGCGCCACGACGAGAAGAGCGACGACCCAGCCGACGCCGCTCCAGAAGTGGATGTCCTTGACCAGGGGGCGCCGGCCGACCGCGACCTCGAGGCTCGGCAGGTAGAGGACGAGGCCGGTCGCGAGCAGGATCAGGAAGAACACGGCGTTCACCCAGTGGAACGTACGCTCCGTGCGCGAGAAGCGGCGGACGTATCCCGTCACGTCGAGTAGCCGTTCGAGTGCCCGACCCAGGCATCGCGGTCGTAGCCGAGATTCTCCCAGTAGCCCGATCCGTCGACCCGCACGAGCTCGATCCGCTCCAACCACTTCACGTTCTTGTAGCCGTACATGTCGGGAATGATCAACCGGAGCGGCGCACCGTGCCCGCGGCTGAGCGGCTTGCCGTCCATCTCGTAGGCGAGCATGACGTCTGGAAGCGTCGTCTGTTCGAGCGTCAGGTAGTCGTCGTACGGATGCTCGGCCGAGACGAAGCGGAGTGCGCGAGCACCAGATCGTGGTTCGGCCGGCTCGATCACATCCGCGATCCGCACGCCCGCCCAGTGCACGTTCTGCACCGTCCAACCCGTGACGCAGTGAAACGTCGAAACCTGTTCGACGCGAGGCAAAGCTCGTAGTTTCCGGTAGTCGAGCTCGAGCGGCTCTGCCACGAGCCCGTCGACGCGAAGCCGCCAGGTCGTCGGGTCGAAGCGGGGCATCGTGTCCGCAATGCTGTAGATCCTCCAGCCAGAGGTCGGCAGGACCGGCAGGAGCGTCCCAGCCACCGGTGAGACGACACCGCTGACCCGGTCCCATGCGGCCTTGCCCCAGACGAGCGACGAGAGGCCGACCGCCACGGTACCGAGGAACGCCGCGCGGCCGACCGGCGCTCCACCCGGACGCAGCCGCGGCTCGCGCCCATCCGTGTGCTCGCTCACAGGCCGCTCACATGTGAGCCATGCCGACGAACAGGACACCACGGAGCTCACCGGTGTGCTGTTTCGTATCGACCCACACGCGGTACTTGGTCGGATGCGACTCGATCTTCGTGACCGCCGCCGCCGGCGCCATCGCGCAACCCTTCTTGGAGTAGGCGGAGCCGAGCTTCGCCACGACCATGGCGTTTGCATCTCGGATTGACGCATGGGTGGCGCCCTTCGTAGGGATGTCGAACGTCCAACAGATGTCGTGCGTCTTCGCCTTCAGCGTCAGGTTGACGATGCCGTGCTGGCCCATGCCCGACAGCCTCGCGCCGAGCTCGGGATGCATGGTGGTAGCCGCAGCCGTGCCTGCACCGAGCGCCAGTGCCGCGACGGCTGAGATCGTGAGCAGCGTTGTCGTGCGCATCGTTCGCTTGCCTCCTCGGTCGGTTCGTCTCGAGTATCGGGACGCGAGGTTGCGGAGAGATGTCGCGCTGCTTACGAGAGTCTTAAATCGCGCCAATCCACTCGGCTGCGAACCGGACGGCCGCGCGGCGAGTGTGCGGCTTCCGCAGATTCGGCCAGCGAACGCCCGTCAACGAGCGTTTGGGGCTCGGACCCGCGCGTGAAGCTCCCGTGTGACGGACGCGTCGATGCCGTCTCGAGTGCCGGCGCGGAGGATCGGCCCGGCGACCCCGGGGAGGGAGCGCTGATCGCTGAGACGCGCCGTCATGCACAGTGGCGCGCGCAGCGCGGATGGCCGGCCACAAGTTAGTGCCCCGAAGCAGTGGCGGTGCAGCGCGCGCGATCGCATAACCGCGCAGGACGCGCACTTGCTGAGCCTTGCGCGGCCGCGAGACCCACGCGGGCTTGGGCGACGTAGGCTACGCGCGTGTCAGCTCCTACCGACCTTGCCTCGCGGCTCGACGCGGTGTACACCGCGGCTCTCGCCGACGTCCTCGACCGGCGCGGCATGAGAACACAAACGCTGCCACCCGACCTCGTCCCGCTGCGATCGGGAATGCGCGTCGCCGGGCCTGTCTACCCGATCAAAGGGCGTGCCGCGCCGGGGGCGGATTACGACGTCTCGATCCGTACGGTGCTCGAGATGCTCGGATCCGTTCCGGCGGGGCACGTGTCCGTGTACGAGAGCGGCGACCGGGAGAGCGCGCATCTCGGCGAGCTCTCGGTCATCTCGCTCAAGTCGCGAGGAGTCGCGGGGGCCGTGATCGACGGCGGCTGCCGTGACGTCGAGCTGATGCTGCGCGAGGGGTTCCCGGTGTTCTCTCGCTACACGACGCCGCAGGACGGCATCGGGCGATGGGAGGTGGTTGCCCACGGCGACGTCGAGATCGAGATCGGCGGCGTCCGGCTCAGCCGCGGGGACTGGATTCTCGCCGACGCGGACGGGATCGTGGCGATCCCGGCCGCCGTTGCGCCGGACGTCGTAGCAGAAGCGGAGGAGAAGGTTGCAACGGAGAACGCGATCCGTGTGGCCATCCGCGCGGGGACGACGCCCCTCGACGCCTTCGAGCGATACGGGACGTTCTAGGTTCCGTGCGGGAGCCGCCTCGGCCCGAGGTCGTCGTCGCTCTCCTAACGCCCTTCGCGCCGGATGGAAGCGTCGACCATCGCGCTCTCGAAGCGCACCTCGACTTCCTGCTCGAATCCGGGGTCGACGCCGTCATGCCCGCCGGGACGACTGGCGAGGGTCCGCTGCTGGATGACGCCGAGCTGCTCGCGGTCGTCGAGTCAGCGGTCGCGAAGGCGGACGGACGGGCCCGCATCGTCGCGCACGTCGGGCGCCCCGGGACCGCGGCCACCGCGGAGCTCGCCCAGCGGGCCATCGAGCTCGGGGTCGGCGCGGTCGCGGCCGTCGTGCCGTACTACTACGCGCTTCCCGACGAGGCGCTGCTCGGCCACTACCGGGCGCTCCTCGTCGCAGCGGCTGGACGCGACCTCTATGCGTACACGATCCCGGCGCGAACAGGCAACGAGCTCTCGGTCGGCGTCGTCAGCCGGCTCGCCGCGGAAGGGCTTCGCGGCGTCAAGGACTCGACCAAGTCGTGGGAGCGGCATCTCGAGTACCTCGAGTGCGGCGTCGACGTGCTGGTGGGAACCGACTCGCTGGTCATGGACTCGTTCCGCGCGGGCTCGGCCGGGTGCGTATCAGCGCTCGCCAACGTCCGGCCGGACCTACTCTGCCGCGCGCGGGACGGCGAGGACGTGCAGGACGAGCTGACGCGGCTTCGCGCCCGCCTGCCCTTCAGGGAGCTCAAGGGCGAGCTCGCTCGCACGCTGCCGGACTACCCCTCCCGGTACCGTGCTCCGCTCGGATGAGCGTCCTCACCGTCGGCGAGACGATGGCGCTCCTCGATCCGGTCGCCGACGGCCCCGCGGCCATCGGCGCCGAGTTCAGGCTCCGCATCGCAGGCGCGGAGTCGAACGTTGCGATTGGGCTTGCGCGGCTCGGCGTCGCCGTGACCTGGGTCTCGCGCCTCGGCCGCGATCCTTTCGGCGACCTCGTCCTCGAGGCGGTCGCCGCCGAGGGCGTGGACGTGCGGTTCGTCGTGCGCGGTGACGGCCGTACTGGCCTGTTCGCGAAGGTCCGCACAGGGGGACGGACGGAGGTGGCGTACTGGCGCGAGGGGTCGGCGGCCAGCCGACTCGGCCCTCGAGACGTTCCCGACGAGGCGCTCGAGTCCGTCCGTCTCGTCCACCTCACGGGAATCACGATGGCGATCTCGGAGCCCGGAGCCGCGCTCGTGGTCGATCTCGCTCGGCGCGCGAAGGAGCGCGGTATCACCGTCTTGTTCGACCCGAACTTCCGCCCCGCGCTCCCCGACTCGCCCGAGGCCGCGGCAACTCGATCGCGCGCCGTGCTCCCGTACGTCGACTGGTACCTCTGCGGCGAGGACGAGCGGCGCCTGCTCTGGGGCGACGAGCCGGTCCCGGTTCCCTGCGTCGTCCGGGTCGGAGCGCGCGGCGCCCTGGTCGAGGGCGAGACCGTTCCGCCTGCCCGACCCGTCGCCACGGTCGTGGACGAAGTGGGCGCCGGGGATGCGTTCGCCGCCGGGTTCATCTACGGGCTGCTCCAGGAGTGGGCCCCGCGAGCGTGCGCGCAGGCGGGCAACCTCCTCGCCGGCTTCACGCTCGGCGGGACTGGTGACTGGGAGCGCCTGCCGAGGCTCGGAGAGGTTGCCGGAGATCTTCGGGCGATCGCGGCCGCGTAGCATTGCCGCGTGCCCGCCGAGCCCGTAAGCCTTCGTTCCCGCGCCTGGTTCGACAATCCAGCGAACGTCGACATGACGTCGCTCTACCTCGAGCGAACGATGAACTACGGGCTCACTCTGGACGAGCTGCAGTCGGGCAGGCCGATCATCGGTATCGCGCAGACGGGCTCCGACATCACGCCCTGCAACCGGCACCATCTTCAGCTCGCGACCCGCGTCCGCGACGGCATCCGCGAGGCAGGCGGTGTCGCGTTCGAGTTCCCGATCCATCCGATCCAGGAGACCTGCAAGCGGCCGACGGCTGCGCTCGATCGCAACCTCCAGTACCTGTCCCTCGTCGAGATCCTCTACGGCTATCCGCTCGACGGCGTCGTTCTGACAACGGGCTGCGACAAGACGACCCCGGCGCAGCTCATGGCCGCAGCGACCGTCGACATTCCCGCGATCGTCCTCTCGGGAGGGCCGATGCTGAACGGCTGGTTCGAGGGCGAGCGCACCGGCTCGGGCACGATCCTCTGGCGGGCCCGTGAGCTGCTCGCCGAGGGGAAGATCGACGCGAGGCGGTTCACGGAGCTCGTTGCGTCGTCGGCGCCCTCGGCAGGCCACTGCAACACGATGGGCACCGCTACGACGATGAACTCGCTGGCCGAGGCACTCGGGATGAGCCTCCCCGGCTGTGCGGCGATCCCAGCTCCGCATCGCGACCGCCAGGAGATGGCGTACCGCACCGGTAAGCGCATCGTCGAGATGGTGCGGGAAGACCTGAAGCCATCCGACATCCTCACCCGCGCCGCATTCGAGAACGCGATCGCCGTGAACTCGGCGATCGGCGGCTCGACGAACGCCCCCATTCACCTGAACGCGATCGCACGCCACGTCGGCGTCGAGCTCGACAACGCCGACTGGGAGCGCGTCGGCTACGACGTGCCGCTGCTCGTCAACGTGCAGCCGGCGGGGGCGTATCTCGGCGAGGACTACCACCGCGCGGGCGGTGTTCCGGCTGTCGTGGCCGAGCTGATCGATGCGGGCCGGATCGATCCGAGCGCTGTCACCGTGAACGGCAAGACCCTCTACGAGAACAACACGGGGAGGTTCTCGAGCGATCGCGCTGTCATCAGACCCTACGACGACCCGCTTCGCGCCCAAGCGGGCTTCCTCAACCTGTCGGGAAACTTGTTCGGGAGCGCGATCATGAAGACCTCGGTCATCTCCGACGAGTTCCGTGGGCGGTACCTCGAGAACGCGTCCGACCCGAACGCGTTCGAGGGATGGGCGGTCGTGTTCGACGGGCCGGAGGACTACCACGCGCGCATCGACGATCCTGCGCTTGAGCTCGACGAGGACTCGGTGCTCGTGATCCGGGGCGTCGGCCCGATCGGCTACCCCGGATCGGCCGAGGTCGTGAACATGCGCCCGCCGGCCTATCTCCTCGCGCGCGGTGTGCGAGAGCTGCCGTGCATCGGGGACGGGCGGCAGTCGGGGACCTCCGGCAGCCCGTCGATCCTGAACGCGTCTCCCGAGGCCGCGAACGGGGGCGGGCTCGCCCTCCTGCGGACCGGCGACCCCGTGCGCATCGACCTCGGCCGGCGCACCGCGAACGTCCTCATCCCCGACGAGGAGCTGACGCGGCGTCGCGACGAGCTCGACGGCGCCGGCGGGTACCCGTACCCAGAGAGCCAGACGCCATGGCAGGAGATCCAACGCGGGCTCGTCGGCGAGCTGTCGCACGGCATGGTCCTGAAGCCGGCGGTGCGCTACCAACGCATCGCGAGGACGCACGGCGTCCCGCGCGACAACCACTGACCGCTGTTCGGCTCAGTCCGGCGGGCCTAGCTCCGCGACCCGCTCCTCGGCCCGTTCAAGCGCCTCATCCACCGTCAGCTCGCCCGTGAGGGCGCGGACGATCTCGTCGCCAATCCGGTTGCCGACCTCCATGCCGTAGCGCGTGACCGGCCGCTCACCGCGCGCGAACGCCCGCGTCGCCACGGTCGTCTCGACGAGCTCCGGCCGGAAGCGGGCCCTGAAGGCAGCATCGGCGAGAACCGAGTTCCGCGCCACCTCGACGAAGCCGCTCCGCTCGACGTCCTCGAGCACCTGCTCCGGCGCGCAGAGGAACTTCGCAAGCTCCCAGGCGGCCTCCTTCGAGCGGGCGAGCGTCGGAATCGCATACGGGGGCGTGTAGAGGCCGGGATGGCGCGTGCCGAGAGGACCGGCCGGGATCAGGGCGG
>DASPSY010000111.1:0-46664 GCA_035623685.1 Gaiellaceae bacterium | reverse complement strand
GGTGCTCAACAGCTACCAGTCCGCCTACAACGGCATCAAGGTCCTGATCCCCGCGAACAAGACGAGCCAGCTCGCGTCGATCAGCGGAGTGATCGGGGTCCACGCGCTCCCGGTCGTGAAGCCGGACAACATCCACGGCGTTCCGCTCGTCGGTGCGCCGAGCGTCTGGGACGGCCTCAACGGCTTCCACGGCGAGGGCGTCAAGATCGCGATCATCGACACGGGCATCGACTACACGCATGCGGACTTCGGCGGCCCGGGCACCGTGGCGGCGTGGTTGCAGGCGAAGAGCATGAGCACGGCCGATCCGACGCTGACGTCCGTCTGCGAGACGGCCGCGCTTACGCCGTGCTTCGGCCCGGACGCCCCGAAGGTCAAGGGAGGGGTAGACCTGGTCGGCGACAGCTACGACGCCAACCCGAACGACGCCGGCTACCAGCCGATCCCCCATCCCGATCCCAACCCGCTCGACTGTTTTGGCCACGGCTCGCACGTCGCGGGAACCGCCGCGGGCTTCGGCGTCCTCTCTAACGGATCGACGTACACCGGTCCCTACAACGCGAACACCGTCTCCTCGCACACCTGGAACGTCGGTCCCGGCGTCGCCCCGAAGGCAGACCTCTACGCAGTGAGGATCTTCGGCTGCGCAGGTTCGACGAACGAGACGATCGACGGCATCGAATGGGCCGTCGACCACAACATGGACGTGATCAACATGTCGCTCGGCTCGCCCTTCGGGCCTGGCGACTCGCCGGACGCGGTGGCCGCGTCGAACGCGGCGAAGGACGGGATCATCGTCGTCGCGTCGTCGGGCAACGAGGGCACGAACGCGTACGTCACGGGCACGCCGGCCTCCGGCGACAACGTGCTCAGCGTCGCCGCCAGCGACCCGACCCAGACGTTCCCCGCCGCGACTATGAACCTGACGAAGGCGGACGGCTCGAGCGGCGGAACGCTCACGGCCATCAATGCGAACGGTCTCACCCCGCTCCCGTCGGGCTCCTTCAAGCTCGTGAACGTGCCGAGGACCGCGCACGACGCGGCTCTCGGTGACCCGGATCCGAACCTGAGCCTCGGCTGCAGCGTGGCCGACGACCAGGCCGCGGTGCCGGGCGGCAATCTCAGCCACACCATCATCGTCGTCGCCCGCGGCGTCTGTGCCCGCGTGGCCAAGGCGATCTTCGGCCAGCAGGCCGGAGCGGCGGGTGTGATCATGGTCAACAACGCGGCCGGATACCCGCCGTTCGAGGGCCCGATCACGAGCGATCCGGATCCGCCGGGACCACCGCTCTTCGGCGGGTTCCCGTACAACGTCACGATCCCGTTCCTCGGTGTGCCGGGCGGGCCGGTCCCGTCGGCCTCGGCAGCCGGGCAGCAGCTCGCGGCCGCGAACAACGGCAGCATCGCGCTGACGGCGACGACGCTCAACAACCCGGGCTACCTCGGACTCGCGAGCTTCAGCTCGAGGGGGCCGAGAACCGGTGACAGCGCGATGAAACCGGAGGTGACGGCGCCCGGTGTGAGCATCGCCTCCGTCGGGATGGGCACCGGCAACCAGGCGGCGATCCTGTCGGGCACCTCGATGGCCGCCCCGCACACGTCGGGCTCGGAGGCGCTCGTCAAGCAGGCGCATCCCACCTGGAAGAAGGTCGTTTACTGGAAGGCCGCGCTCGAGAACACGGCTGATCCGAGCCTCGTCGCAGGCTACAACGCACGCGGTGCGGGTGTCGGTCTGATTCAGGTACAGAACGCCGTGAAGACACAAGTGGTCGTGGTCGGGCCGAACAGCATCCCGGCGATCAACTACGGCTTCGCGGAGCTGGACAAGAACTTCTCGAAGAAGCTCGACGTCCAGCTGTGGAACTTCAGCAACACCGCCATCACGTTCAACATCGGTCACACGCTCGACGCAGGTAGCCCACACACGATCGTCCCCAGGGACAGCCAGATCAGAGTCTCTGCAGGCGGCGCCGCGACGACGCAGATCGAGCTCGACGTGCCGGCGGCGACAGCCGGGACCGGTGGCGTCCCCGGCGTCGACCCGTTCGCGGACGTCTCCGGCCTGATCACGTTCACGCCTGTCGGCGGCGCGAACAACGGAGTGACGTTGCGGCTGCCGTACTACTTCGTCCCGCAGTCGATCTCGCACGTCTCGACGGCCGTGAACACGACGCAGCTGCAGTCGAGTCTCTCGACCACTGCGACGACGACGAACAAGGGCGGCGTGATCCCGGGCAATGCCGACTGGTACGCGTGGGGCCTGACCGATCCAAAGGAGAACGCCTTCGGCGCGAACGACCTCCAGGCAGTCGGCGCCCAGACGTTCCCGGACGCCGGAGTCCTCGCGTTCGCGGTCAGTACGTGGAAACGGTGGTCGAACGCCGCGCAGGTCGACTTCGACATCCTCGTCGACGTCAACAACGACGGGACGCCCGACTACCTGGTCGAGGCAGCCGACCTCGGTGCGTTGACCGGCCAGGACTTCAACGGTGAGGACGCAGTCGCCGTCTTCGCGTTGGCCACGGGGAACGGCAGCATCGATTTCCTCGCGGATGCACCGACGGACAGCAGCACGATCGTCCTACCCGTGCTGTTCGACCAGCTATGCGTCCCGGGCAACCCGTGCCTCTCGGACTCGAACCCGCGGTTCACGTACACCGCCTCGGCGATGGACATCCAGAGCGGATCGGTCGACCAGGCCAACGGATCGGCGAAGTTCAACGCGTTCACGCCGGCGATCAGCACCGGCATGTTCGACGTCGTGCCCCCGGGCGGGAGCGCGTCCGAGCCGATCACGATCAACGCGAGCGAGTGGGCACAGAGCCCGCCGCTCGGCCTGATGATCGTGTCGCATCAGAACCCGAGCAGCGCCGAGGCGCAGCTGATCAAGGTGTCGCCGAAGCTGCCGTAGCTCGAACCGAACGACGGACGAAGGGCCGCCGGAAAGGCGGCCCTTCGTCGTTTCGACCGCGTCGCGCTAGCTCGGTGTGCCGGCCGCGGCGTGGCGCTGCTCGTCCGCGCGGTAGGACGAGCGCACGAGCGGGCCCGCGAACACGGAGCCGAAGCCAAGCGCCTCGCCTTGCATGCGGAACCAGTCGAACTCGTCGGGATGCACCCAACGGTCGATCGTCGCGTGTCTGCTCGACGGCTGGAGGTATTGCCCGATCGTGACGACGTCGACGCCGTGTGCACGGAGATCGCGCATCGTCTCGACCACCTCGTCGTTCGTCTCCCCGAGCCCGACGATGATCCCGGACTTCGTCAGCACCGAGTAGTCGGCGAGCTCCTTCGCGCGGCGCAGCAACCACAACGCCTTGTCGTACGACGCTTTCGCTCCGCGCATATGCGGATGGAGGCGCCGGACCGTCTCGATGTTGTGGTTGAAGACGTCGGGGCGCTCGGCCACGACCGTGGTGAGCGCGGATTCCTCGACGCCGAGGAAGTCCGGCGTCAGCACCTCGACGGTGGCGGCGGGGAGCTGCCGCTTCAACGCGCGGATCGTCGCCGCGTAGTGGCCTGCACCGCGGTCCGGGAGGTCGTCCCGGTCGACGGAGGTGACGACGACGTGGTCGAGCCGCATCTGCGCCGCGGTGCAGGCGAGCCGCAGTGGCTCGAGCGGATCGGGCGGCCCGTCGGGCTTCCCGGAGTGGACGTAGCAGTACCGACACGCGCGCGTGCACGTATCCCCCAGGATCTGAAAGGTCGCCGTGCCGCGGCCCCAGCACTCCGCGATGTTCGGGCACCGCGCCTCCTCGCAGATCGTGTTGAGGCTGGCACCGTGGATCAGACGCCTGACCTCCAGGTACCGTGAGTCAGGGCTCGGCGCGCGGACCTTCAGCCACTCGGGCCGGCGCGGTCGCTCGGCGACGGGCAGCGACGAGTTCACGAGGCCAGTGTATTTGCGAAGCCGAACCGAGGGCCGCTACCCTAACCGGACTCTTCAGTCCGCTTAGCCCGTCCACCATCCCGTGAGCCGCCACGCAACGAATCCCTGGGTCGTCCTCGTCCTGATCTGCTTCGCGCAGTTCATGGTCGTGCTCGATGCGACCGTCGTGAACGTCGCTCTCCCGTCGATCCAGAAAGACCTCGGGCTGTCGGAGGCAAACCTCCAGTGGATCATCAACGCGTACACGCTCGTGTTCGGCGGCTTCCTGCTGCTCGGCGGCCGTGCCGGCGACCTGCTCGGGCGCAAGCGGCTGTTCATGTTCGGCCTCGTCGTCTTCACCTCGGCGTCGCTGCTCAACGGTCTCGCGGTCAACTCCGGGATGCTGATCGGCTGCCGCGCGCTCCAGGGGCTCGGCGCGGCGTTCATCTCGCCCGCTGCGCTCGCGATCATCACGACGACGTTCGAGGAAGGCGCGGACCGCGCCAAGGCCCTCGGCGTGTGGGCCGCGATCGCGATCGGCGGCAGCGCCGTCGGCCTGATCGTCGGCGGCGCGCTGACGCAGCTGCTCTCGTGGCCGTGGATCTTCTTCATCAACGTGCCCGTCGGCGTGACCGTGTTCGTGCTCTCGCTGCGCCTGCTGCCCGAATCGCGCGACGAGCAGGCGCACCGGAGCTTCGACGTCGCCGGCGCCGTCTCGGTCACCGGCGGGCTGATGACGCTCGTCTACGCGATCGTCGAGGCGCAGGAGCACGGCTGGACGTCGGCGCGGACGCTCGGCACGTTCGCGCTCGCCGCGGTGCTGCTCGTCGCCTTCTGCGTGATCGAGCAGCGCTCCAAGGCGCCGCTCGTCCGGCTCTCGATCTTCCGCGTTCGCTCCCTGCGAGCGGCGAACATCTCCATGTTCCTCGTCGCCTCGGGCCTGTTCGCGATGTTCTTCTTCAACACGCTGTACATCCAGCGCGTGCTCGGCTACGGACCGCTCGAGGCCGGGCTCGCGTTCCTGCCCTTCACCGGCGGGATCATGCTCTCGGCCGGCCTCGCGTCGAAGTACGCGCCGAAGGTCGGCGTGCGGCCGATCGCGATCGCCGGGATGTTGGTCACGATCGCCGGCATGGTCTACCTGACCCGCATCGCCGTGAACGGTTCGTACGCATCCGACGTGCTGCCGGCGCTGCTCCTGACCGCTCTCGGTCTCGGCGCGGTGTTCGTGCCGCTCACGCTGATAGCGACCACCGGACTCGAGAACGAGGACCAGGGGCTCGCGTCCGGGATCTTCAACACGTCGCAGCAGATCGGCGGCGCGCTCGGGCTCGCGATCCTCACCTCGCTCGCCGCGAGCAAGACGACCAGCGTCGCTGGTGTCTCGCCGCAGGCTGCGCTCGTCGACGGGTTCCACGTGGCGTTCGCAGGCGGCGCGGCGTTCATGGTGATCGCGCTCGGCGCCTTCCTCGCGCTGCTCCGGCAACGCGACGTCGTGCGGATCGAGGCCGAGGCGGCGGAGGCGGTCACCGCGCCGACCGCATGAACGCGACGCTGCGCGCGGACGCCCGGCGCAACCTCGACCGTCTGCTCGAGGCCGCGTCGGAGTGCTTCGCGGAGCGCGGCGTCGACGCGAGCGTCGACGAGATCGCACGACGCGCCGGCATCGGGCACGGGACCGTGTTCCGTCGCTTCCCGACGAAGGAAGCGCTCCTCTCGGCCGTCGTCCTCGACCAGGTTCGCGGCCTGACGGCAGTGGCCGAGGCTGCCTCGGCGGCCGACGATCCCGGTGCCGCGTTCGAGGAGTTCTTCCGCCATGCGGCGGAGACCTACGCCGAGAACCGGGCGCTGATCGAGGGGCTCGGGTCCTGCGTCGAGCGCGAGGAGGTCGCGTCGCTCACGGCCGCGGTCCAACGGCTCGTCCGTCGCGCGCAGCAGGCAGGCGCGGTGCGCCGCGACGTCACCGTCGAGGACGTACTCGAGCTCGTGCCGGCCGCGAGCCGCCATCCCGACGTCATCCTCGACGGGCTGCGCTCGGCGTAGGGCGCTTGCGACGCGTCAGCGGGTCGCGAGCTTCTCGTGCACCGGCTGCGGCCAGAGGCCACTGTCGCCGTCGGCCGGCAGCTCCTCGAGCTCGAGGTCGAACACCTCGGCCATCGCGGCGCGTGCGAGCGGGCGCACCTCGTCGATCTGCACGGGTCGGCCGAGCTCCCTGGCGATCGTCGTGAAGGACGCATCCTCGATCCCGCACGCGGTGATCCACTCGGTGAACGGCGCGGGATCGAGGTCGACGTTGAGGGCATAGCCGTGCGTCGTGATCCAGCGCGAGACGTGCACACCGATCGAGGCGATCTTGCGACTGGGGCGCTCGAGCCAGACACCGCTCAGTCCCTCGATGCGCACGCCCTCGAGCCCGAGCGGCGCGATCGTCCTGATCAGGGCCTCCTCGATGTCTCGCACGTATTGCTTCACGTCGGAGCCGTGGAGCTTTAGATCGAAGATCGGATAGCAGACGAGCTGGCCCGGGCCGTGGTACGTCGACTTGCCGCCCCGGTTCGTCTCGACGACCTCCACGTCGGCGTCGTCCGGCACGTGGAGCTCGTCCTCGCCCGTCCGGCGGCCGAGCGTGACCACGGGCGGATGCTCGAGGAAGACCACGGTCTCGGGGATCGCGCCGTGCGAGACCGCACCAGCGAGCGAGCGCTGAAGCTCCCACGCCTCCTCGTACGGGACGACGCCGAGCTCGAGGAGGTAGGCACCGCGGCTCACCGCATCAGCCTAGCCATGGCGTGCGAAGCTGACGTCGATGCGAGTCACGTTCCTCCTCGCCGACTTCGCCCGCGTTGCCGATGGAAAGCTCGACGTGATCGGCGGCGGCTGGTCGATCATGAACGCCGAGGGTCCCTTTGGCTTCTTCGTCGCTGCGCTCTTCCAGGTCCCGTGGGACCAGACGAACGTGAAGCACACGTTTCGGTTCGACCTGCTCGACGCGGACGGACAAGCGGTCGAGACCGACGACGGCGAAGCCACGCTGCACGCCGAGGGCGAGCTCGAGGCGGGTCGCCCCGCAGGTCTCAAGCCGGGCACTCCAGTCGACGCGCCGCTCGTCGTCCCGTTCGGTCCCCTCATGCTCGAGTCCGGCCGCTACGAGGTGCGCCTCACCGTGAACGGCGAGACGCGGGAGGACTGGTTCGCCGCGTTCACGCTGATCGGCGGCGCGCCTGCGCAGCTGCAGTGAGCGCGTGACCGCCGACTACTAGCTAGTAGTCGGTCTCGCCCCAGGTCTGCAGGCGCTCGTGGAGGTCGCGTAGGAACCGTCCCGCGAGTGCACCGTCGACGAGGCGATGGTCGTACGTGAGCGTGAGGTTCATGATCGGGCGGATTGCGATCACGTCCTCCCCGAGCTCGTCGGTGACGACCCATGGCCGCTTCACGAGCGCGTAGGTGCCGAGGATCGCGGCCTGCGGCTGACTGATCACCGGCGTGCCGTGGAAGGTGCCGTAGCCGCCGGGATTCGTGATCGTGAAGGTTCCGCCGGCGACGTCGTCGGGCGTCAGCTGCTTGGAGCGTGCTCGGGCAGCGACGTCCGCGATCGCCCTCGCCATGCCGAGCAGGTTCAGGCCTTCCGCGTTGCGGACGACGGGAACGATCAGTCCTTTTCCGTCCGCGAGCTCCACCGCGATGCCGAGGTTGACGTAGCCGCGTGTGACGATCATGTCGCCGCGGATCTCGCCGTTGACGTAGGGGTACTCGCCGAGGGTCGTGACGGCCGCCCGCGCGATGAACGCGAGATACGTGGGATTGACGCCGTACGTGCTCTGGTACTCGGACTTCAGTTTCGCGCGGATCCCGACGACCTTCGACATGTCCACCTCGATCGCGCTGGTCACGTGCGCGGACGTGTCGAGCGAGCGCCTCATGTGCTCCGCGATGCCGCGCCGCATCGCGCTCATCGGCTCGAGCGTCTCGCCGCCTGCCGCGACCGGTGCCGGAGCCGGTGAGGGCGCCGGAGGAGCGGCCGGTGATGACGGAGGCGCCGCCTGTGGCACCCGCGGGGTCGGCGCGGCGGTAGACGCGGGTGGCGGGGTGACGGACACCGGTGGCAGCGTCGGCGACGGCGCCGGGGTCTCCGGCACCGCCGCGAGCGCGCGCTCGCCGGACTCGATGAAGTCGAGGATGTCGCGCTTCGTCACGCGTCCGCCCCGTCCGGTTCCGGGGACGGTCTGAGGGTCGACGCCGTGCTCCGACGCGATCCGTGCGACGACGGGCGAGACGAACGTCTTGCCGTTCACCGACTCGGGCGCGGCCGTCGGCTCGGCGGGCGCGGGCGAGACCGGAGGCAGCTCAGGCTCAGGAGGCGCCGGAGATGGAGGTGGAGGTGCGACGGCCTCTTGGACGGGCTCGGCGGACGCAGGTGGGCTGACCGGCGGCAATGGCGGCTCGGGCTCGGCCGGCTGCTCGGCCGCGGCCTGCTCCGGCTCGGGCGGGGCGGTCGGCTCGTCTGCCGGCGCGGCGAGGGAGTCGCCGATCAGAGCGAGCGGCGTGCCGACGTCGACGGTGGTCCCCTCCTGAACCAGGATCCGGGTCACGGTCCCGCTCGCGGGAGACGGCACCTCCGTGTCGACCTTGTCGGTCGAGATCTCGAGCAGCGGCTCGTCGGCCTCGACGTGCTCGCCCTCGCGCTTGAGCCACTTCGTGATCGTCCCCTCGGAGACGGAGACGCCCATCTGCGGCATCACGACGTCGACACCGGTGTCGGTCGCCACCCGCTACGCCTCCTCGACTTGCCGCAGCATCACGTCTCCAGTACCTAGTACCCGGCCAGGTCGCGCAACCCTGCGACGACGTCCTCCACCTGCGGCAGGAACGCCTTCTCCAGTTCCGGCGAGAACGGAACCGGAGTGTCGGGCGCCGCGATCCGCTTCACGGGCGCGTCGAGATCCTCGAACGCCTCCTCCGCGATCGTCGCAGCGATCTCCGCGCCGAAGCCGCCCGTGCGCGTGTCCTCGTGCAGCACGAGCACCTTCGACGTCTTCCGCACGGACTCGATCACCGCTGCCTTGTCCCAGGGCAGGACGGTGCGCAGGTCGACGATCTCGACGGAGACGCCGTCCGCCTCGAGCTGCTGCGCTGCCTCGTCGGCGGTGTAGACCATCGCGCCCCAGGTGACGACGGTCACGTCGTCGCCATCGCGATGTGTCCGCGCCTTGCCGATCGGAATCGTGTAGCGCTCCTCCGGCACTTCGCCCTTGATCCGGCGGTACAGGTGCTTGTGCTCGAAGTAGAGGACAGGATTCGGGTCCTCGATCGCGCTGATCAGCAACCCCTTGGCGTCCTCGGGCGTAGCGGGACACACGCACTTCAGGCCGGGAACGTGCGCAAACGACGACTCGGGATTCTGCGAGTGGAACGGGCCGCCCGAGAAGCCGCCGCCCGAAGGGAGCCTGACGACGATCGGGACCGGGGTGCCGACGCGCCAGCGCTGCTTGGCCGCGACCGTGATGAGGTGGTCCCACGCACACGAGATGAAGTCGGCGAACTGCATCTCGGCCACGGGCCGCATCCCCATCATCGCCGCGCCGGTGCAGCCGCCGACGATCGCCGTCTCGGCGAGCGGCGCGTCGATCACGCGCCAGGCGCCGAACTCCTCCTGGAAGCCGAGGGTCACCTTGAACGCACCGCCGTACACGCCGACGTCCTCGCCGATCACGAACACGCGCTTGTCGCGGCGCATCTCTGTCCGGAGCGCGTCGCTGATCGCCTGCAGGTAGGTGAGCTCCGCCATTACTTGTGGTGAGGCGTCTCGAGGTCCTCGGGCGTGGCGTACACGCCGTCGGCGAGCGTCTCCGGGTCCGGCAGCGGCGACTCCTCCGCGCGGCGCAGCGCGTCGTTCAGCGTCTTCTTCACATCCGAGACGATCTCCGCCTCGTGCTCGTCGGTCAGCTCCGCATTCGTCTGCAGCCACGTGCGGAAGCGCTCGATCGGATCGGACTCGGCCCAGCGCTCGAACATCTCCTTGGGGACGTAGAAGGCGTCGTCGTGAACCGCGTGTCCTTCCATACGGAGCGTCAGGCATTCGAGCAGCGTCGGGCCGCCGCCCGCGCGTGCCTTGTTGATCGCGCGCTTCGCCGCTCGATAGACGGCGAGGACGTCCGTGCCGTCGACGACCACGCCCTCGAAGCCGTACGCATCGGCACGGTCGGCGACGTGCTCCGTTGCGTACTCGAGATGGGTCGGCGTCGAATACGCCCACTGGTTGTTGTCGCAGACGAACACGATCGGCAGCGCCCGCGTGCCTGCGAGCGTCATCGACTCGTGGCAGTCGCCGCGCGCGCTCGAGCCTTCGCCGAACCAGCCGATTGCGACGCGACTCTCCTCGCGGATGCGGAAGGCGAGCGCGCAGCCCGTCGCAACCGGGAGCATCGCCGGCAGGTGGCTGACCATCGCGATCAGGCCGAGATTCGCGTCGGCCATGTGGACGTTCCCGTCCTTGCCGTGCGTCGGCCCGTCCGCGCGACCCATGAACTGCGCGAAGATCCGCCACGGCTCGACTCCGCGCACGACGTGCACGCCCATGTCGCGATGGAGCGGCGCGCCGACGTCGTCCGGTCCCATCGCCGTTGCGACGCCGACCGATGCGGCTTCGTTGCCGCGGCCCGTGTAGAACGAGCCGGGGATCTTGCCCTGCCGGTAGAGGATGTGCCCGCGCTCCTCGATGCCGCGAGTGAGGAGCATGTTCCTGTAGATCTGGAGGAGGTCCTCCTGGTCGAGACCTGCCTCTCGAACCTCCGTCAGCGAGCCGACCGGCTCCGCTCTCTGGGCGACGGCCACGGTCGCACTCTAACGACTGGGGATACAGTCGAACCGTGGGCAAGGCCTCTGACTGGCTCCGCGAGGAGCGGCGGAAGGTGCTCGGCGACTGGGCGGCTTTCTGTCTGGACTGCGGCGCCGTCCGGCGCTGGTTCGAGCCCTACGAGGACGAGTTGCCAAGTGTCTGCACGCAGTGCGGCGGGACGATCTTGCGCCGTTGTCCTGCGTGCTCGGCGCCGTTCAGCTCGGCGTTCGCCGTCGACTGCGAGGAGTGCGGCACGCGCCTGCGCGATCCCCAGCTGTTCGGCACTGCGATCCGCAAAGAGCGCCAGAAACCGGTCGCGCGTGACGGTCCGGGTCCGCGCCGGTAGCGCCGACGACGTTGCGGCGGCGCTCGCGGTCTTCGAACGCTCGAACCTCGCGCGCCGACGCGGTGACTGGCCGCACCGGGTCGCGTCGGTCGCGCGGATCGGCGCGCATCTGAACGATCCAGCGTCGTGGCTGCTCGTCGCAGAGGACGCGCAGGAGTGCATCGCGATGGCGTCGGCCGAGCCGCTGTGCGGCGACGACGGCGCAAGCCCGGTCGATCCACGCAGTTGCTTCCTCGGCTACCTGTTCGTCGTCCCCGAGCGCTGGGGCGAGGGAATCGGCGGAGCGCTTCTCGACGCCGTCGTCGCCGAGGCGACGCGCCGCGGCTCGACGGTCATGCGCCTCTGGACGCACGAGGACAACGAGCGCTCCCACCGTCTGTACCGCAGCCGCGGCTTCTCGCCGACGGGGAGGACGACGGACGGCGAGGGCGAGTGGGAGCGCGAGCTCTAGAAGCCGCGCGGCGGGACGATCTGCGAGAAGCGGATCACCGTGACCGTGTCGTCCGGCGTCACTTCGCGGTTGTAGAGCTGCGACAGCCACGCCGCCATGTCCTCGGTGCGGCGGATCTCGGGATTGTCGTGCTCGATCTCGCGGGGTGAGAGCTCGCCGAGCGTCTTCACCTCGACCTTGTCGATGACCGCGTCGAAGATCTTCTCGCGCGCGCCGAAGCGGACGCCGACGAGCACCTGCACGATCATCCCCTTCTTGTACTTCACCGATTTGTCGCCGAGCCGGATCGTCGCCGTCTTGCGTTGCGTCCGGAGCTGCTCTGCCACGACGGGCGAATAGAAGTTGAGCGCGTACATCGTCTCGGTCACCGCTGCTCGCGCGGACGGCGGCGCACGAAGAACGACGTCGCGATCCCGAGGACCCAGCCGGCGGTCGCGCTCAGCAGGATCAGCCAGATCAGCGCCGTGCTCGAGCTGCCGAAGACGTAGTCGAGCTTGACCTGCCGCGTATTACGCGCGATCAGGAGGATCAGGAAGATCGCGGCGCCGATCCCGCCGAGAGTCGCTGCGTACAGCGCTCCTCGATGCGTGCGCCGGAGGCCGCGCCGGAACCGGCTCTCCTCCAGACCACCGACGCCGTCCTCCGTCACTCGGCGGAGCCTAATCGGTCGAGCGCCTTGGCTGCCATCTCGCGCTCGCCCTTGTAGGCGAGGAGGCGAGGCGCCGCGTCGAGCGGCAGCCAGCGTGCCTCGGCGACCTCGTGGGCATGCTCGTCCGGGAAGTCCACGAGCCGGCCACGCGTGTAGCGCAGGTAGGAAGAAGCTGACCTCCTTGAACACGCTCCCCGGCCCAGGTGCAGATGTAGCGGACGTCGCCGAGCTTTCCGATCGGGACGGTCTCGACGCCTGTTTCCTCGGCCACCTCCCGCAGCGCGGTCGCCTCGGCGCGCTCGCCGCGACCGATCATCCCCTTGGGCAGGGCCACGTCCCCGGGGGACGGCCGCCGGGGCGGATGGCCGCAAGCACCCGCGGTCCGTTCAGGCGCCGGACGACGACGCCGCCGGCCGAGAACTCCCGGCGCACCGGCACTTTGTAACAGACCTGCGGCAGGCGGTTGCACAGAGCGGATGAAGGCCGTTAGTATGGCCTGGCACTCAGATCAAGAGAGTGCCAGCAGGTGTCACAAAGTCGTCTGGACAGGAGGAAGTGGATGAACCTGCAGCCGCTGGGTGACCGCCTGATCGTCGAGGTCCTCGATGAGGAGGAGACGACGGTCAGCGGCATCGTGCTGCCCGACACGGCCAAGGAGAAGCCGCAGCGTGGACGCGTCCTCGCCGTCGGCCCCGGTGGTCGTGACGAGGACGGGAAGTACATCGAGATGGACCTCGTCGAGGGTGACGAGATCATCTTCAGCAAGTACGGCGGGACCGAGATCAAGGTCGGGACCGACGAGGTGTTGATCCTGCGCGAGTCCGATGTGCTCGCCAAGGTCGTCGGCGACCGCGAGCTCGCCGGCGCGAAGTCCTAACGCAACAACGGAGGTAACGGAATCAGATGGCTCACAAGGAGCTGAAATTCAACGAGGACGCGCGCCGGGCTCTCGAGCGTGGCGTCAACATCCTCGCCGACGCGGTCAAGGTCACCCTTGGCCCGAAGGGTCGGTACGTCGTGCTCGACAAGAAGTTCGGCGCCCCGACGATCACGAACGACGGCGTCACGATCGCACGCGAGATCGAGGTCGAAGACGTGTTCGAGAACCAGGGCGCGCAGCTCGTCCGCGAGGTCGCCACGTCGACGAACGACGTCGCAGGCGACGGCACGACGACGGCCACGGTCCTCGCACAGGCGATCGTCAAGGACGGCCTCCGCAACGTCGCCGCAGGTGCGAACCCGATGGCGATCAAGCGCGGCATAGAGCGGGCCGTCGAGCAGGTCACCGAGAACCTGAAGTCGCAGAGCAAGGAGATCTCCGGCAAGGAGGACATCGCCCGCGTGGCGACCGTGTCCTCGCGCGACCGCGAGATCGGCGACGTCCTCTCCGACGCGATCGAGAAGGTCGGCAAGGACGGCGTCGTCAACGTCGAGGAGGGGCAGACCTTCGGGCTCGAGCTCGAGTTCACCGAGGGCATGCAGTTCGACAAGGGCTACCTCTCGCCTTACATGATCACCGACGCCGAGCGCATGGAGGCCGTGCTCGAGGACCCGTACATCCTCGTGGCGAACCAGAAGATCGGCGCCGTCAAGGACCTCCTGCCCGTGCTGGAGCAGGTGATCCAGGCGGGTCGGCCGCTGCTGATCGTGGCCGAGGACGTCGAGGGCGAGTCGCTCGCGACGATCGTGGTCAACAAGCTGCGCGGCACGTTCACGGCCGTCGCGGTCAAGGCACCCGGCTTCGGCGACCGCCGCAAGCGGATGCTCGAGGACATCGGCATCCTCACGGGCGCCGAGGTGATCACCGAGGAGATGGGCCTCAAGCTCGAGAACACGAAGCTGACCCAGCTCGGCAAGGCCCGTCGCGTCGTCGTCGACAAGGACTCGACGACGATCATCGACGGCGCCGGTGACTCCGAGGGGATCAAGGCCCGGATCAAGCAGCTGAAGTCCGAGATCGAGGACACGGACTCCGACTTCGACCGCGAGAAGCTGCAGGAGCGGCTGGCGAAGCTCGCCGGCGGCGTCGCGGTCGTGAAGGTCGGTGCCGCGACCGAGACGGAGATGAAGGAGAAGAAGCACCGCGTCGAGGACGCGCTTCAGGCGGCTCGCGCCGCGCTCGAGGAGGGTGTCGTCCCCGGCGGCGGTGTCGCGCTCCTGAACGCCGTCGACGCGATCAAGATCGACGAGTACGACGGCGACGAGCGCACCGGTGCGTCGATCGTCGTCCGTGCGCTCGAGGAGCCGGTCCGGCAGCTCGCCGACAACGCCGGCCTCGAGGGCTCGATCGTGGTCGACCGCATTCGGTCGGCCGGCGCCGGTCACGGGCTCAACGTCGAGACGGGAGAGTACGAGGACCTCGTCAAGACGGGGATCACCGACCCGACGATGGTCGTGCGCTCGGCGCTGCAGAACGCCGCGTCGATCGCGAAGAACATCCTGACCACCGAGGCGATCGTCGCCGAGGCTCCGGAGAAGGCCGGCGCTGGCGCCGGTGCCGGCATGCCCGACATGGGCGGGATGATGTAGGGAACGGCATCCGCGCCTGCGGCTCGCCCGCAGGCAAGGTTGCAGGACGGAGAGGCCGGGGCGATCCCGGCCTCTCGTCTGTCGGAAGGCTTCCGTGCCGGACGAGTTCCCACCTTCAGGTCCGCCGATTCCGCTTTCGTCGGGCGCCGAGGCGCGCGTGACCAACGGCGCCCGGGCGCACGCGGTCGTCCTCGTCGACGGCGGCCAGGCGCGAGAGGTGCCGGGGACCTGGAGCGCGACGCTCGAGTTGCTCGTCCGCCGACTTGCGCCCAGGTTGCCCGAGCTCGCCTTCGTCGAGGTCCGCTACCGCGTGAAGTCCTGGCGCCAGCTCGACTCGTGCGCCGAGGACGCGCGTGTCGCAGTCCAGCTCGCGGGCGAGCGCGGAGCGGAGCGCTGCGCGCTGGTCGGTTTCTCGATGGGAGGGGCCGTCGCCGTCAAAGCCGCGTCGGACCCGTTGGTCACCACCGTGATCGGGCTGGCTCCGTGGCTTCCCGACCGGCTCGACCTCGAGCCGCTCGCCGGCAAGCGCTTCGCAGTCGTCCACGGTGCGCTCGACCGCGCGCTGCCGGGGATTCCGGGCGTCGATCCCGGAAGCTCGAGGCGCGGGTACGACCGTGCGCGTGAGCTCGGCGTGCTCGCTACGGAGTACACGCTGATCACCGGCGCGCTGCACGGCGTCGCGGTTCGGACACCGCTCGGCTTGCTTCCGCTACCGCGTGCGTCACGCTGGACAGAGCTGCTCGAGCTCGAGCTGCGCCTGTTCGCAGGACGCGGCGCTCAGACGACGGCCGGGTGAAGAGCAACCCCCGGAATGCAAAACGGCCCGAAGAGGGCCGCTTTGCGAGGGGGGATTAGGGGAGGTGGTTCGCGTAACTCATCGGCCGCGCGTCGGCTCTACCCGTTCCCCCGTTCGAGTGAATGGTCAAAACGCGTAGCGCTGCTCGCGCCAGTAGTCGGCGTCGTTGTGGTAGCCGTATCGCTCCCAGAAGCCGGGTTGGTCGGTGGTCCGCAGCTCGATTGCCCGCAGCCATTTCGCGCTCTTCCAGAAGTAGCGGGAAGGAACGACGAGGCGGAGCGGCCAGCCGTGCTCGGGCTCGAGCGCCGCGCCGTCGGCTTCCCAGGCGATCAGCGAATCGTCCGCCTCGATCGCCAGCAGCGGGACGTTGGCGGTGTAGCCCTGCTCGGAGTGGGCGACGACGAAGCGTGCGCCGACCTTCGGCCTGACGAGCTTCGCGAGCTCGCGCCAGTGCACGCCCTTGAAGCGCGTGTCGAAGCGGCTCCAGCGCGTGACGCAGTGGATGTCCGTCGTGACCTCCGTCGTCGGCAGCGACCGGAGCTCGTCGTAGTCGAGTGAGAGCTCCTGCTCGACCTCGCCGAAGATGCGCAGGCTCCACTCGGCGAGGTCGGTGTCGGGGACGCTCCCCGCGTGCAGCACCGGCCACTTGTCGGTGAGGTACTGGCCCGGCGGCAGGCGCGCGGGGTCGAGGCCGCGGTCGATGAGCTTCTGCTCGGCCTTCGTCCGGAAGAGCGGCATCGGAACCTAGACTAGTTTCATGGCGAGCATCACGTCCCCACGCGTCGCGCGCAGGCCGCGGTCGTATGTCCGGGCAGCCGGTCCCGACGCATGCGACTTCCTGCAGCGCATGCTCTCGAACGACGTCGAGGCGCTAGAGATCGGCGGCGCCTGCGATGCGCTCCTGCTGACGCCGAAGGCCCGTGTGATCGCGCCGATCCGCGTGCTGAGGCGAGGCGAGGACGACTTCCTGCTGCTCACGGAGCCGGACCTCGGAGAGCGGGTGCGCTCGGAACTCGTGCGCTCGCGTTTCTCCGCCAAGGTCGAGCTCGAGCCCGAGCGGCACGAGTCCTGGCTCGTGCTCGGGAACGGCGAGGTGCTCGACGAGCGGCCCGACGGCGACGACGCCGAGCCGGGCGAGCTCGAGCGGTGGTGGATCGAGACCGGGACGCCGCGGTGGGGCCGCGAGATCGACGAGCGCGTACTGCCGGCCGAGGCCGGGCTCACGGAGACGCACGTTAGCTTGACCAAGGGCTGCTATCCGGGCCAGGAGCCGATCGCGCGGCAGCATCACCGCGGCAAGCTCAACCGGCGTCTGCGCGCGCTCGTGATCGACGGAGAGGACGCGCCACCGTACGACGCGGAGATCGTCCTCGACGGCAAGGTCGTCGGTCGGGTGACGAGCGCCGTGCCCGGTCTCGCGCTCGGCTACGTGCGCGTCGAGGTTCCCGACGAGGCGCGGCTCGAGATCGGCGGCAGGGCCGCCCGTCTCCGCTAGCTCACGCGAACACGTCGAGGATCTCGGCCAAGTGGTCGAAGACCAGCAGGTGGCCCTCGCCGGGTAGGAAGGTCGCGTCGCAGCTCGGCAGCTCGCCGGCCAGGTAGCGACCCATCGTCGGCGGCACGAGCGGATCGTCCTCACCTTGCCAGAGGTGGACCGAGGGTTCGATCCGGTCGACTCGGATCGGCCATGGTCTCGCAAGGACGACGAGGTCCCACGCCGGCCCGCGGCTGCCCTGACGGAACGCCTCCGCGAACACCTCGGCCATGAGCCGCCGCACGCCCGGTCTGCGCACGACCTCCGCGTCCGACGGAGGGAGTGCCTGCTCCAGCGCGTCGAGGACGCGGTCAGGATCTCGCCGCACCTGTCGGCGCATCGACCACATCGCGAAGCGCGCGAGCGGCGGGACGCGGGCGCCGAGCTTAAAGCCGACCCGGTTCCGCCGGCGCATCCCCTCCGTCGCGCCCGGCGCGTCGTACGGAGCGACACCGCTGACCACTCCGACGCCGGCGACCCGGTCCGGGAGCTCGTGCGCGCACGCGAGCGCGTACGGCCCACCGCCCGAGACGCCGAGCACCGAGAACCGGTCGAGCCCGAGCTCGTCGGCGACGTCGCGGACGTCGCGCGGCCAGTCGAGGAGCGTTCGGCCCGGCTGGAAGTCCGACAGGCCGCACCCGGGCCGGTCGAGCGCGATCACGCGAATGCCCGCCCCGGCCGCGTCCGCGTCCGCGAACCGCGGCTCGAGGCGGCAGCCGGGATGTCCGTGGAAGTAGAAGCCGGGACGTCCGTCCTGCTTGCCGTACTCCGCGTAGCCGAGCCGCCGCCCGTCGCGGAGCACCAGTGTCTGCGCGCGGGGCGAACCTTTCAGGCGCGGCCCGCCGTCCCGGCCAGCGCCGCCTCGGCGTCGGCGACGAGATCGCGGACGATCTGTCCCGCAGGCTTGACGTCGTTGACGACGGAGCAAGACTCGCCCGCCCAAAGCGGCGCATCCTCGATGTCGCCGTCGAAGTCCGGCGTCGCCACCCCGACCGCGTAGCGCGGCCAGTCGACGACGTCGCCCGACGACAGCTCGTGGCGACCGATCGACCTCCCTTCACCCGGACGCCCGCCTTGGGGCGGCCGCCCGGCGGCATCCCACTCCGTGAACGTCCGGTTGCGCAGCGTCCGGTGCGGTGCGTTCGGCCAGCCGACGTCGTAGAGGTCCGCGGTGAGCACCGTGTCCGCCGCCGTGGCGCTGACGATTCGGCGTTTGTAGTCGTCGCGGGCGTTCGCCTCGTCGCTGGCGATGAAGCGCGTGCCGAGCGAGACTCCCTGCGCGCCGAGTGCGACCGCGCGCGCGAGGCCTGCGCCGTCGCCGATGCCTCCGGATGCGAGCACGGGGGTCGGTTTCACGGCCTCGACGGTCGCGGGCAGGAGCTCCCAGACGGAGGTCGTCCCGCGCACGTGCCCGCCTGCTTCCACCCCTTGCGCGATCACCGCGTCGACCCCTGCGTCGACCGCGCGTTTCGCCTCCTCGACGGATCCGACCTGGATCAGGACCTTGACCCCGGCGTCGTGGGCGACGTTGACGAACGGCGCCGGATCTCCCCAGAAGAGGACGACGACCGTTGCGCCCTCCGAGGCAGCCGCCTCGATCTGCGACCGGACGAACTCGTGGTCCTCCTCGATCTCCTCGGGGTCGTCGCCGAGGTCGATGATGATGTTGATCCCGAACGCGCGATCGGTCAGCGTTCGCGTCCGCCGGGCCTCCGCACGGAGCCGGTCCGGCGGCATGCCGCTCGCGCCGAGCACCCCGAGGCCGCCGGCGCTCGACACGGCTGCGGCGAGCTTCGCCCGCGCCCCGCCGCCGACTCCGGCCGAGAGCACCGGATAGTCGATGCCGAGCGTGGTGCACAAGAGGGTCCGAAGCTCCACCGGTACCGTGGAGGATAGGCGCAGTCAGGCGCGGCTACACTAGGTCGTCCCGCGCCCGTAGCTCAGGGGATAGAGCGCAGCCCTGCGGAGGCTGAGGTCGCATGTTCGATTCATGCCGGGCGCATTCTTCGAGCCATTCAGTCGAGGCGCTTGGCGATGATGACCATCCGGCGGCGGTAGCCCATCCGCTGCTCCCAGAACGGGATCGCCACCGGGCTTTCGAGATACGTCCCGGCACTGATGAATCGCGCGCCGTGCTCTCTCGCCCACGCCTCGACAGCCTCGACGAGTCGCGTCGCGAGCCCTTGGCGCTGGAACGCATTCGCAGTGCCGAGCGCCTCGATGTGCACCCGGCGATGGACGCGGTCGGCGAGCATCTCCCGTGCCGCGCCTTCGTCCGGGTCGATCAGCCGCGCGCTCACGAACGCCGCGACCACGCCGTCGACCAGCGCGACGAGCCTGAGCTGTGACGCACTCGCGGACGCCGCGAGGCGCTCTTCGATCGACTCGGCCAACCCGAGCTCATCGGGCATGCGGAAGTCGTCGGGGAAGAGGTCGACGTAGTAGCGAGCGTTCTCGAGCCAGACCTCCGCGAGCCCGGCTCCTTCTCCGGGCTGCGCCGCCCGAACTTCCACGCGCATCGCGGCCAGCGTACTGGCTCGCCGACGGGCGGTCGACCGGAGACATGCGTCGAGCGCTCCGGGGAGCGCTCGACACGGTGAGGCGACGACGTGGAAGCTACGCGGTCGCGCGGCGGTGCAGCAGCGGCCGCGCGAGTCCGTAGAGCACGAGCAGGATCAGGATCAGCGCGCAGAGCAGGAAGCCGAACCAGCCGATCCCGCCGACGATGTTCCTCCAGCCGTGCTGGTGGTTGCCGACGATTGCTGCAAGCCCGAGGAGAGCACCGCCGAGAACGACGTCGGCGATGAGCAGTCGTTTGTAGGTCATGAGGATCCTTCTCCTTCCTTTCGTCAGGCTGCGGGAACCGGGCGCCGGCCGACCGTGGCCGGCCGGATGCGCTGTCTCATCGCCCGGCTCGTCTGCAGGACGAGACCCAGCAGCGCGAGTGCGAGTAGTGCGACGAGCGCGAGGCTGATGTAGAAGCGGCGACGCATCTCGACTACGCGGTGGCCGACGCGACGGCGATCGCAGGCGCTGTCGGCTCGTAGGTGGGCGTGAAGCCGGCGAGCCTGCCGAGCGGCGCGCCGAGAGCAAGCCCGATCCGCTGCACGAGTGCCGGCGGGAACGGGAGGCGGACGGTGTCGAAGTGGGCCTTCGCGATCACGGCGAGGCGAAGCGGATTCGGCATCCCCTTGCTGTTCGTCTTGCCGTCGGCCGCGAGCGCGAACATCGTCTCGATCAGCGACTCGAACTGCAGTGCGGGCCGGATCTCGCAGACGAAGTGCGCGTCGTCGTCGCCTGCGTTCCAGAACCGGTGCGGCGTGCCCGCGGGAACCGTCAGCCGCTGGCCGGGGCCGGCGACGATCTCGCTCTTCTTGACGCGGAAGCCGACGGAGCCGCGCAGCACCTGGAAGCGCTCCTCCTGGCTCGGGTGGACGTGGGCCGCGGCGACTGCGCCGTTCGGCTTCACGAAGGTCTCGATCACGACCGCCTCGCCGTTCGTCTCGCGCGAGGTCTTGCGGAACAGGATCCGCTCCCCGGTCAGGGGGTTCTCGAGGATGTCTCCGGCATGGATCATCTCTTCTCCTTTCGCCGGCCCGATGCGGCCGGTTCGTCTGTCCCGGAGACGATCGATCCGCCCGCTTAAGATGCGCTTGGCGCGGGCTTAAGCCCACCGGACCGCGCATTCCTCCATGGCTCTGCTGCTGACCGAGGACGACGTTCGCTCGCTGGTCGGCCCCGCCGACGCTGTCGAGGCGATCGAGGCCTGCTGTGGGCGGATCGCGCGGGGTGCGGTGTCGCTCGCCGCCCGACGACGGCTGCCGCTGGAGGAGGGCGAGCTGGCGGAACTGGCCGCGTCCGACAGGGAGCTCGGCTACGCGGCGGCCAAGGTCTACGCCACTCCGAGCGCGGGCGGCTCGGCCGTGCTCATGCTGTTCGACGCGGCGACCTCGGAGCTCGTCGCGGTGATGCGAGCAGCCGAGCTGGGGCGGCTGCGGACCGGTGCGGCGAGCGCGGTCGCCGCAAGGCGTCTTGCGAAGGAGGGCGCCGAGTCGCTCGGCGTGATCGGCTGCGGCCGCCAGGCCGCCGCACAGGTCGAGTGCATCAGGGCGGCGCTGCCGGCGATCGGGCGCGTCGTCGTCTACTGCCGCACGCCCGGGGCGCTCGCGGACTTCTGCAAGCGCATCGACGCCGAGGCCGGAGAGTCGCACCGCGACCCGGCGCAACAGGACGTCGTGGTCACGGTGACGACGTCAGCGGATCCGGTGCTGCGCGGCGAGTGGCTTCAGCCCGGGGCGCTCGTCTGCGCCGTCGGCGCGAACGTCCCGGGAGCCCGCGAGCTCGACAACGTCGTCCTTCAGCGCGCGTCCTTCGTCTGCTGCGACTCGAAGGAGCAGGCCGCGCTCGAGTCCAGCGATCTCGTCGAGCCGATCGAGCTCGGCGTGCTCGACTGGCTCGAGGTGCACGAGCTGCACGAGGTGGTTTCGAGCGAGGTGACCGGACGCCAGGCGGACGACGACGTCGTCGTCTTCAAGTCGAACGGCATCGCCGCGTGGGACCTCGCCTTGGCGACTCCGGTGTTCGAACGGGCGCGCGAGCGCGGCGTCGGCGCGACGATCTAGTGCGCGGCCGCCTGCTCGAGTTCGCGCCGTGTCTGCTCGACCGTGTCGTCGCCGAGCGCGTGCACGACCTCCGGCCTGTCGAGCAGCCGTCGCTGCTGCACGGCGCTGAGCCGGTTCTGCACGTAGCGGTCCTCGAGGATCTCGTGCAGCCCTCGCCCACGCGCGTGCTCGCGAATCACGTAGGCGGCGACGCGATCCTCTGTGCTCGGGCGTGCGAGGAGGAACGAAAAGGGGCTGCGCAGCAGGCTGGCGAGGTGCTGCATCGACTCGATTGTATCCTTGGCCTGTGAGGCGGAAGTCCACCGGCGGGCGCTTCGCAGAACGGGTGCTGATCGGCGTCGACGATGCCGGCGCGGACGAGCGGATCGTTATCTGGATCGAGCGCAAGCCCGGCGCGTTGTGGGCGGTCGGCCGCGCGATCAACCCACAGCACCGCGAGAGCGACGAGCCGCGTTCGCAGGACTACGTCTTCGAGGGGTATGAGCTCTCCGACGCGCTCGACGCTGCGAACTCGACACTCGAGGACGACGTCAGCGTGCTCGAGCAGGAGGGTCGCGAGGAGAAGGTCAAGCCCTTCGTCCGCGACGAGCTGTTGAAGCCGCTCGAGCGCTGGTTCTTCGGCGCGCGCACGCACGCCTGACTCGGCGTCAGCGCTCCTTCGTCCGCTCGGGCCACTTGAGCCTCGCATCCGGGATCGGATCCCCGTGCGGATCGTGCGTCGGATAACCGAGCGCGCGGTCGATCTTCGCCTCCAGCTCCTCCGAGATCGCGTGCTCCAGCCGCTCGGCCTCGTCGTGGACCGCGTCGACGTGGAGGCCGAGCGTCTCCGCGAGATAGAGCTCCAGCAGCCGGTGGTGGCGGATGATCTCGAGCGCGACGCGTTCACCCGACGGCGTCAGCGTCACGCCGCGGTACGGTGCGTGCTCGGCCAGCTTGAGCGCCGTCAGCTTCTTCACCATCGCGCTTGCGGAGGCCGGCGACACGCCGAGCCGCTTCGCGAGCGCCGTGACGGAGGCGCGAGTTCCCTCGGCGTCGAGCTTGTAGATCTCGCGCAGGTAGTCCTGGATCGCATCGGTCAGCGCAGGCTTCGCCACGGCGGGAAGTCTAGGCTCGGCTCGTGCGCATCCGGCTCGGCCATTCGAACGATCCCGACGACGCCTTCATGGTGTGGGCGCTCGCGACGGGGCGCATCGACACGCGCGGGTTCGACTTCGACCTCGTTCCGTCCGACATCCAGACGTTGAACGAGTGGGCGCTCGAGGGACGGCTCGAGGTGAGTGCGTTGTCGCTCGCCACGTACCCGCTCGTCCAGGACCGCTACGTGCTGCTGCCGCACGGCGCGTCGATCGGCTCAGGGTACGGACCGATCGTGGTCTCGCGCACGCCGATGTCGATCGAGCAGCTGCGCGAGATCGAGATCGTGATTCCCGGGAGGCTGACGACGGCGTTCCTCGTGCTCGGACTCGCGCTCGGCGGTCCGCTCGCGACGCGGGAGGTCCCGTTCCAGCAGATCCTCGACGAGGTCGTGGGAGGGCGCGCACAAGCCGGCCTGCTCATCCACGAAGGGCAGCTCACCTATCGCGACGCGGGACTCGCGAAGTCGCTCGACCTCGGTGAGTGGTGGGAGCGGGAGACGGGCTTGCCACTGCCGCTCGGCGTCAACACGGTCCGGCGCGACGTCGCGCGCCGCGACGAGCTCTCGGAGGTGCTGCTCGAGGCGATCGACGCGGGGCTCGCCCATCGTGACGAGGCGCTCATGTACTCGCTGGAGTTCGCCCGCGGGCTCGACGAGTCGACCGCGAGTGCCTTCGTCGACATGTACGTGAACGAGCTCACGCGCGACATCGGGACCGACGGTCGCCGCGCGGTCGAGGAGCTCTTGCGGATGGCGCAGGCCGCCGGAATCTACGACGACGTCCGCATCGAGTTCGTCGGCGACTAGGCCGCGCGGTCGCTCGTTAGGCTGGCACGGTGAGTCGCGCCGTCATCCTCTCGGGCGTTCGTACGCCAATCGGCCGTTACGGCGGCGCGCTGTCGGGCATTCGTCCCGACGATCTCGCGGGGATCGCGATCGCAGCGGCCGTCGAGCGCGCGGGAGTCCCGCCCGACGAGATCGAGGACGTGTGGTTCGGCTGCGCGAACCAGGCGGGCGAGGACAATCGCAACGTCGCGCGCATGGCGGTTCTGCTCGCCGGGCTTCCCGAGTCCGTCGCGGGAGTCACTGTGAACCGTCTCTGTGCATCCGGGCTCGCAGCAGTGGTCGGAGCCTGTCACGCCGTCGCTGCGGGCGACGGCGACCTCTTCGTCGCGGGCGGGGTCGAGTCGATGAGCCGGGCGCCGCTGGTGCTGCCGAAGCCCGAGCACGCGTTTCCGCGAGATCACGGAAAGCTCTGGAACACGACGCTCGGCTGGCGCTTTCCGAACCCGCGGCTCGAGGCGATGTTCCCGCTCGAGTCGATGGGCGAGACCGGGGAGAACGTCGCCGATCGTTGGAACGTCTCGAGGGTGGAGCAGGACCGGTTCGCCCTCCAGTCGCAGCAGCGGTGGGTGGCCGCAGCGGACGCTGGCCGGTTCGACGACGAGCTCGTCCCCGTCGGCGATCTCGTCCGCGACGAGCATCCGCGGCCGGACACGACTGCGGAGCGCCTCGCGACGCTCGCGCCTGCGTTCCGCAAGGGAGGTACGGTCACCGCCGGCAACGCCAGCGGCATCAACGACGGTGCCGCGGCACTCGTCGTGGCGAGCGAGGAGAAGGCGCGGTCGCTCGGGATCGAGCCGCTCGGCGCGTTCGTCGGCAGCGCCGTCGCAGGCGTCGATCCGCGCGTGATGGGGATCGGCCCCGTCCCGGCGGTGCGCAAGCTGCTCGCCCGGGTCGGCGTCGATGGCGCCGAGCTCGACCTGGTCGAGCTGAACGAGGCGTTCGCGTCACAGAGCCTGGTCGTGATCGACGAGCTCGGGCTGGACGAGGAGCGCGTGAACGTGAACGGCGGAGCGATCTCGCTCGGCCATCCGCTCGGAATGAGCGGCGCGCGACTGGTCGTCTCCCTACTCCACGAGCTACGACGCCGAAACGGTCGGTATGGCCTCGCCACCCTCTGTGTCGGGGTGGGGCAGGGCCAGGCGGCCCTGTTCGAGCGGAGCTGAGGCCCCGCTCCGTCTCGGCCGGCCCCGAGACCCGCCCACTGCCGGGCAGTGGCGGGGGCCTGCAGGGCGGGCCGGTTCCGGCCGATACCGAGGGGGATGGAGTCCGCCGCCGCTCTCTCGCAGCGCAGCTCACGGCTGACGTGGCTGGCCGTCGCGCTCGCGACAGGTGTCTGCGCGCTGCTCGCGACCGTCGGCGCGGACGCCCGGTGGCTCGCGGCGCTCGGTGCGACGATCGTCCGGACGCACTCGATCCCTGACGGCGTTCCCTACGCGGCCGCGTCGTCGGCGCATTGGGTGAACGTGCCCGTGCTCGGCGAGCTCGCATTCCACGCGTTCGAGTCGCTCGGCGGCGACCGGGGACTGCTGCTCGCCCAAGTCGTGGCCGTCGCGCTCGCGTTCGCGCTGCTCGCACTCGACATGCGCGCAGCCGTCGCGCCCGACGCGTCGCGTGCGATCGTGCTCGTCGCCGTCCTGTTCGCAGCCGCGCCGTCGCTGATCGTCGCCAGGTCGCAGCTCTTCTCGCTCGTGCTCTTTCCGGCGCTGCTCCTGCTCGTGCGTTCGGAGGCAAGGAGGCGCTCGCCGCGCGTCTGGTTGCTCGTGCCGTTGATCGCGCTGTGGTCGAACCTCCACGGCGCCGTGCTCGCGGGACTCGCAGTGGCAGCTGCCTACCTCCTCCTGCACCGGTTGCGCAGCGACCCGGCCGTCGCGATCACCGTGCTGCTCGCGAGTGTCGCAGCGCTGTTCCTCACGCCTGCGCTCGCCCGCACGGGCGAGTACTACGTCGGCGTGCTGCACAGCGAGGCGGCCCGCCGCGGCGACGGGATGTGGGCGCCACTCTCGGTGCACGCGCCATTCGACGTCCTCTTCGTCGTCGTCGCCGTCCCGCTCGTCATGCTCGCGCTGCGGTCGCGCCTTCCGCGCTGGGAGCTCGTCTGTCTCGTCGCACTCGCGGTGTCGAGCATCCACGTCTCGCGGAACTCGGTCTGGCTGGCGATGTTCATCGCCGTTCCCGCAGCCTGCGGGCTCGGTCGGACGCGGCTCCGTGACGTCGTTCCCTCGCAAATCGTCGTCGTCGCGTGCGCAGTCGTTCCCGTGCTGCTGTTCGTCGTCGGAATCGCGCGGACTCCCTCCGCGAACGTTGCGGGCACGACGCTCCGCGACCGCGCGGTGTCGCTCGCCCACGGCACTCCGATCCTCGCTGACGACGCCGACGCCGAGCAGCTCGCGCTCGACGGGCACCGCGTGTGGATCGCGAACCCGCTCGATGCCTTCGACCGACGCGATCAGCTGCTCTACCTCGAGTGGTTGGACGGCACGGCACCGGGCGACCGTGTGCTCGACCGCGACGCCCGCGTCGTCCTCGTCATGCGCGACAGTCCGTCGCAGCGCCGACTTGCACGCGATGCGTCCTTCCGATCGGTCGGTCGGGACGAGACATCGGTGCTCTACGTCCGCACCGGCACGAGCTAGGCCGAACGTCGGCAGCGCCCGAGGCCGTATCCTCAGCTCGGTGGCGATCGCGACCCAGGCGACCCCCCCGTTCGCGCCGTAGCCCACAATCCGCCTCCGGTCCTGCGGGGAGGCCTCGTCGTTCGCCTGGTCGGGCTGTTCCTCGGCCTGTTCATGTTCGCAGCCGGCGTCGCCGCGCTGCTCGAGTCGGGGCTCGGGCTCTCTCCGTGGGACGTCCTCCATCAGGGAATCGCCCGTCACACGCCGCTCTCGTTCGGCGAGGCGATCATCGCGGTCGGGGTGGTGGTCATGCTCGCGGCGTGGGCTCTCGGCGAGTCGCCGGGGTTCGGCACCGTTGCGAACGGCGTCTTGGTTGGCGTGTTCGTCGATCGGCTGACCGCGATCGGCGCGGTCGACAACCTTCGGGACGCATCGCTCGCGGTCCGGATCCTCCTCCTCGCCGGTGGGATCCTGTTGATCGGCGTCGCGACCGCGCTCTACATCGGCGCTGCGCTCGGCGCGGGGCCGCGCGACTCGCTGATGCTCGCAGGAGTCCACCACACCGGCGTCCGCGTCGGCGTCATCCGGGCGGTGCTCGAAGGCAGCGCGCTGATCGCCGGAATCGCCCTCGGCGGGACGTTCGGCGTGGGCACGATTGCGTACGCGCTACTGGTCGGACCCGTGGTCGAGCTCAGTTTCTGGGCGATCGTCCGGACGCCGCTCGCGACTCCCCGCCTCAGGCTCCCGGACGACGATCCATGGTCACTTGCGTAGGGCGAGCGCCGCTCCCGCCGCGAGCAGGACGATCCCGACTATCCGGTACCAGTGCAGGCCGATCTTCTCGAGCCCGAACCAGCCGAAGCGGTCGATCGTCAGTGCTGCGGCGAGGTTGCCGGTGATCAGCAGCGCGACGGTTCCGGTCGTGCCGATCCGAGCGCCCGCGAAGGTGATCGACAGCACGATCAGCGCACCCAGGACGCCGCCGGTCCAGAGCCACACCGGCTGCCGCGCAGCGGCGGCGTAGCCGCTCCAGCTCTGCCGGGCGACGAGCAGCACGCCCGCACCGACGACCGCGGTGACGCACGCGGCGAACGCGAACGCCTCGATGGTGCCGATCCGCTCGCCGAAGCGGGCCATCACGGCGACCTGGAAGCCGCCGGCGATGCCCGCGGTGAGCGACAGGACGACTGCAGGGCTCGACACTACGTTGGTGGCGCGACCGAGTCGTCGCTTTGGAAAAGGCTAAAGGCGTTCCCTTCGGTGTCCGTGCAGCGCGCGAACCAGCCGATGCCCGCGACCGGCGCCTTGTCGTCTCCACTGCCGCCGAGCTCGCGCACCTTCGCGAGCGACGCGTCGATGTCGTCCGTGCCGAAGTAGATCGTGACGCCGCGTGCCGCGTCGTCGGTCTGGTAGACGGCCCCGCCCGGCTCGCCCTGGACCATTCGGTAGTCGACGTCGGATATGCCTGCCTCGCTGAACTGCCAGCCGAGCAGCCCGGAGTAGAACGCCGTCGCGCGGCCCGCGTCCGCTGCGGGCAACTCGAAGTGGACGATCGTCGCCGCCATGCCGGTCTCCTTTCCTCGGGGAAGAGGCGAAGCTATACGCTCAGCGCTTCGTGACCAAGGAGGATGCATGATCCGCGTCTTCGCGCTGTATCCGCAGGCTCCCGACGCAAGCAGGTACGCCGAGCACGTCGCGCTGACCCGGCGCGTCGTGCCGAGCGCGACGGTCCGTCACGGCCGGATCCTCGGCTCGGCCACCGGCGAGGCCGACGCGGCGTACTACTTCGAGGCCGAGTTCCCGGACCGCGACGCGTGGAAGGCCGCGCAGGCCGGCCTGCTGGAGTCGGCGGAGGACGCCCAGAACCTCGGCGTTCCCTTCACCGTGTACTTCGCCGAGATCGAGTGACCGAGCCGACGCATCCGCGTCCGCGGTCTCCCGACCAGCTCGGCTTCGAGACGATCGTGTACGAGAAGGCACCGCCGCGCGCGACGATCACGCTCAACCGCCCTGAGGTGCTGAACGCCTTCGACTTCCAGATGCTGCGGGAACTCGCGCGCGCGTGCGAAGACGCTTCGTGGGACGACGACATCCGCGTCGTCGTGGTCACGGGAACGGGACGTGCGTTCTGCGTGGGCGCCGACCTGCGCTCGTGGGCCGCGGACTACGTGGGCGCGCCCAGGGAGTACTGGAAGTGGTTCGGCGCCTTCAAGGACATGCACGACAGGCTGCGGGAGATCGGCAAGCCGACGCTCGCGCGGATCAACGGCATCGCGGTCGGCGGCGGCAACGAGCTGCAGATGGCGTGCGATCTCGCCGTGATGGTGGACGACGCGTTCATCCGCCACGTGGGGCTCGACCATGGCTCGGTCCCGGCCGGTGGCGCGACGCAGTGGCTGCCGATCTTCGTGGGCGACCGCCGCGCGCGCGAGATCATCCTGCTCGGCGAGGACGTCAGCGCCGACCAGGCGGCCGACTGGGGCCTCGTCAACTGGGCCGTGCCGGCCGCGGAGCTCGACGCGAAGGTCGACGAGGTGGTCGGACGCCTGGCGGCCAAGCTGCCGCAGACGACCCGCTACGCCAAGCACCACCTGAACTGGTGGCGTGACCTCTCCTGGCACGAGACGGCTGGCCACGCGCGGGACTGGCTCGCCCTGTCGATGCTGAACGACGAGACAACGGATGCGATCGAGTCATTCCTGACGAGCCGCGGCGAGGCCCGGCCGAACCCGTAGACACCTAGGCTCGCCCGCGCCGGGGGAACCCGTTCGGGAATCCCTCGAACGGGATCAACGCGCCGCCGTGCACTGCCGAAGTCCCTGCAAGAGACGTGACTTGCGGCAAGCACATCGGTCGGTCCGAACGGACCGCCACATCATTCCTGCGCAGCGACGAATCCGGCTTCGCCCTGATCGACCTGATCGCGGCGACGGTGATCTTCCTGGTCATCGCCTCCCCGCTCCTCGCTGTGACGACGGCTGCGATGAGCGCCAACAAGCTGTCGCGCCAGCGCACGCGCGCGGAGCAGATCGCAGATGGGCAAATGGACAAGGTCCGCGCGCTCGACTACGGCAGCGTCGGCCTGCCGAACGGCAACCCGAGCGGAACGCTCCCCGCGTCGACCACGATCAACGAGCCCGACCTGCAAGCGACGATGACGATCCAGGCGTCGTACGTCAACGACCCGGTTCCGAACAGCTACGTGACGTACGCGGACTACAAGAAGGTCACCGTCACGATCACGTCGACGAGCGGGAAGGTGCTCGCTCGCGACGTCACCTACGTCGCGCCACCGGGACATGGGACCTACGGTCCTGTCAGCCAGGCCGTGATCAAGGTCCAGGTCATGGACATGGGCTCGAACACGGTCATCCCCGGGGCGACCGTCAGCCTCGCAACCGGTCCCGACGCGCCGCGTAGCGATACGACTGACGGCAGCGGGACCGTCATCTTCCCGGACCTGACGCCGAACCCGACGAGCGGGTCGCAGCAGTACTACGACGTCACGGCCAGTGCATCCGGCTACACGGCTCTCTCGGACGACCTGCCGCCCAGCACGACAGCGCACGTCCAGCTCGCCACCAGCCAGCAGTTCTCCACGATCCTCCGTCTCTACAAGGCCGCGACGCTGAACGTCACGATCAACAGCGCGTCGGGCGGTCTCTACACGGGCGCCGCCACGGTCACGGTGGCGTCGTCGCGCAAGGCCCAATCCTTCTCGGTGACCGGCGGAACGCTCCAGGTCACGTCTCTCAACGGTGAGCCGCTCGTCCCGAACCTGACGTACACGGTGAGCGCGAACACGGCGGCGGGCAACTTCGCCCCCGTCGTGTCGAAGGTCGTTCCCGACAACTACCCGACGGTCCTCACGTCGGCCGTGACGGTCGTCATGAGCTCGAGCGCGTACACGCTCAAGACGCTGACGATCACGGTCAAGAACTCCGGCGGCACCGCGGTCAGCGGCGCACGCGTCGACGTGACGGGCGGACCGGTGCCAATCCTGCTCACCGCCACGACCAACTCGTCCGGCGTCGCCACCTTCAACGTGCCGTCGGGAACGAACTACACGGCCACGGCGACGAGCGGCACGCTCACAGGCTCGTGGACAGGCTCGGTGACCGCCGCCACCTCTCAGACGGTGACGGTGCATTGACCAAGCTCGCGACGAACGAGGACGGGTTCACGCTGATCGAGCTGCTCGTCACGATCGTGATGCTCGGGATTGTCCTGGGCGGACTGACCGCGTTCCTCGCGACCACGGTCAAATGGGAGAACGAGGCGCAGGAGGAGTCGACCATGCAGGCGGAGGTCCGCGCCGCGATGGACCGGATGACGCAGGAGATCCGGTCGGCCTACATCGGCGACGGCACGGCCGCGATCAAGACGCTGACTGCGAGCCAGATCACCTTCGACACGCCCGACCGGCAGACGCCGTTCCACCTCGTGCAGGTTTCCTACCGCGTCGCCAACGGCGAGCTCGATCGCGCCTACGCGACCAGCACGAACACGGGCGGACCGCCGTGGACGATCCCGACGCTCGGCCCGTGGATCATGGTGATGAAGTCGGTCAGCTCGCCGAGCCCCTTCACCTACTACGACTCGACCGGCGCGGCCACGACCGTCGGGGCCAACGTGCAGACGGTCGGGATCAACCTGAGCTTCTCGCCGAGCACCGCACAGGGCCGCCAGTTCAAGTACCAGACCACCGTCGACTTGAGGAACGACCAATGACACGTACGAGCGCACTGAGGTTGAAATCGGACGAGCGCGGTCTCGCGCTCGTGATGGTGATCGGGATGATGGCGCTGCTGTCCGTCGTCTCGATCACGCTGATCAACGTCGTCACCGCGGAAGGGACACGCAGCCGGACGGCGGTCGCCGACGACGCGGCGACACAGGCGGCCGAGGCGGGCATCCAGGACTACATCGCCAAGCTGCTGGACGACAACCTCTACTACATGCACTACGTGCATCCCGGCGAAGCGACCCGGAAAGGGTCGGACGGGGTCTCGAAGAGCGCGGGACAGGCGTGGACCGGAGTGACCACATGGACGTATCCGAACGGCAAGGACACGTGGCGCTCGCTCGGTAACGGGTACGAGTACGACCTCGAGATCACGCCGCCCAGCGCCTCGAACCCGAACGTCGGCATCGTCTCGACCGGCCGCCCGACCGGCAGCACGGACCACAGCCAGTGGCGCGCGGTCCAGGAGCTGATCCGGCCGTCGTCCGTTTCCGACTTCCAGATGATCTCCGACGCGGACATCTCCTACGGTTCGACGGCGACCACGCGCGGCCCGGTCTACGCAGGCATCGACTCGAGCGGACACAAGCACAACATCGCCCACGCAGGCGTCGCGTACGGGAACCTCTACGCGGAAGGGAGCGTCACCGGCAGCGTGACGATGATGAACGGCGCCCAGAAGTACTCCTCGAGCACGATCCGCAGTGTGATCCCAACGGCGATCAACTTCAGCGACTTCCTCACGTCGTTGTCGCAGGTCCAGACCGCGGCTCAGGCCGGCGGCGTCTACCTGAACAACACGTCCGTCGACGCCTGGTGGCTCACCTTCCAGTCGAACGGGACGTTCACCGCCGCGACCTGCACGAAGACGAGCGGGAACGACGTCGCGGGCACCATGCCGACCTGCGGCACCCCGACGACCTACAACGTCCCCGTGAACGGCGCCGTCTACGTCGGCCAGAGCGCGATCATCTCCGGCCAGGTGAACGGCCGCGTGACAGTCGTGTCCAACAACAACATCATCATCGGCAACAACATCAGCTACGTGACGAGTGGCGACGACGTCCTCGGCCTCGTCGCCAACAACAACGTCGAGGTCGCCCAGTACGTGCCGTCCACGCTCAACTGGAACGCGGCGACGATCGCCGAGAACGGGCAGTTCTACTCGTACAGCAACGACGGAAGCCACTCGACGATGACCTTCACGGGCTCGACGGCGACGAAGAACGGCGGATCCATGGGTCTGTTCCAGACGCGCAACTACAACTACGACAACACGCTGCTCTATCTGCAGCCGCCGTGGTTCCCGCGCGTCGGCGACCCCTACTCGATCCTGCTCGAACGCCAGGTCTCGGCAACCTCCTCGTAGCTCGCGGGCGCCCGCCCCGGGCGGGCGCCCGGCTACTCCCAGGTGTCGATCGTGGGGACGTCCGCGCGGCCGTCGAGGCAGCGCGCCGCGAACAACGCCGCACCGATCCCGCCGGTCCAGAGCGAGTAGCGCGGCGGCAGGTGCTCCGCCTGGACGAGCGCATGGAGCGCGAAGCGACGAGCCCGGTCGAGCCAGAGTTCGTCGCCAGTCCGGTCGAACAGCTTGAGGAACGCGAAGCCGTTGCCGGAGGTGCCGTGGCAGAGTCCCGCCCCTTTCTCGTCTCCGAGCGGACCCGCCTGCCAGACGAGCTCGCCGCCGGCGACCAGCAGCTCCTCGTCGAGCACGGTCGAGAGGGAGGTGACGATGCCCGGCGAGCCGTGGCACCACTGCACGCGGATGCCCTGGCCGCGAGGATCGAGCCCCTCGGCGACCACGGGCGGCCAGTTCGCGAGCCCCTCCTCGACCACGGCAGTGCGTCGGGCGACGTCGCGCAACCCGTCGACCAGTTCCGTGTCCTCGCCGCCCTGCAGCAGGGCGAGGGCGTCGCCAGCCCAACCGTGCGCGGGCCCGAGGAACTGCAGCCGGTCACCGTAGAGATCCTGGGTCCAGAGGCCGTCCGGCTCGAGCCGCTCGCGAAGCACGCGTGCGCTCTCGTTCCAGGTCTCGAGCCAGCGGCCCTCGCCCGTGCGCGCGTGCATGAGCCGAGCGACGAGCATCGTGCCCGGCGCGCCCCACATCAGCTCGTTCGTCTCGTTGCGAACGTTCGCGACGACGAGCTCGTGAAGCCGATCCGCAAGCTCGCCGTCCGGGGCGAGCAGCCAGGCGACGAGCACGACTCCGGTCTCGCCGACGAGGAAGCCGGACCGTGGCCGAGACGGCATCGAGGTGTCGTCCTCCGCGACGTCGATGCGTTCGCGCGCCAGCTCGAGCCCTCGCCGCGACAGGGCGACGAGGTCGAGCTGCACGTCGGCGAGGCCCGATCGCCTGAGGGAGTCGAGCGCCCAGACGACACCGGCAGCCCCGCAGTAGAGCGAGGTCAGCGGCGGCGTCGAGCCGTAGAGATCCCACTCGTCGGCGGGCCAGAGCTCGTCGGGGTGCGCCGCGCTCTCCGCGAGCGCGACGCTGGCGCGGATCCGCGTGCGGACGTCCTCGTCGTCCCAGTCGAGGTCGACGAGCGGCTCGTGGAGTGCCGGTGTGTAGAGCACCGCCGGATCCTAGTAGTGAGAGTCGACGCAGTCCGCGTGCGCCGAGGGCGCGGGCTAGCCGTCGAGCTCGGCGGGGACCAGCTCGAGCTCGAGTCTGCTGCCGCCGCGCACGATCCCGACGCGCAGCGAGCGTCCGATCGCGTCGCTGACCATCAGCCGGTGCAGCTCGTCGACCGACGTGATCGGCACGCCGTCGATGGCGACGATCAGGTCCTCGGCGCAGACCCCGGCGTCCGCGGCCGGGCTCCCGTCCACTACCTCGACCACCTCGACGCCGCTCTGCTGGCCCAGGCTGCGCGCGAGTCTCGGCGGCAGCGGTCGCGGCCCTCCCGCGATGCCGAGGTACGCGCGGCGGAAGCGTCCCTCGCTCATCAATGAAGCGACGATCCGGCGCGTCGCTGCGTTGATCGGCACGGCGAGCCCGAGCCCGACTCCTGCGACCGCCGTGTTGATTCCCACGACTCGGCCGCGGCCGTCCGCGAGCGCGCCGCCCGAGTTGCCGGGATTGAGCGCGGCGTCGGTCTGGATCACGTTGTCGACGACCCGGACGTTCGAGCCCGAGCGCGTCGGGAGCGAGCGGCCGAGTGCGGAGACGACGCCGGCCGTGACCGAGCCTGCGAAGCCGTGCGGGTTCCCGATCGCGACCACGAGTTGGCCGACGCGTAGTCGCTCGGCGTCGCCGAGCTCGGCCGGCGTCAGGTCGCTCGCGTTCGCCCGTAGCACAGCGAGATCCGACAGCGGGTCGGCGCCGACGACCTCGAACTCGAGCTCGCGCCCGTCGACGAACGACGCGCTGCCTTCGCCCTCGGTGCGCTCGACGACGTGTGCCGAGGTGAGCATGTAGCCGTCCGGTGTGATCACGACGGAGCTGCCACCGCCGTCGAGCCGTCGTCCACCTCGAGTGCGTCGCGCGACACGGAGGCTGCCGACCGAGGGCGAGAGCCGCTCCGCGACGCCGACGACCGTCCGCGAGTACGAGTCGAGCGCGTCCGCGTCGTCGGTGGTCGCGCCCGGCGCCCGGCCGGGTTGCATCCCGCCGAGAATCGCGTCGATCGCGGTCAAGGTCATCCTTTGGCCAAGCTAGCAACGGCCAAGCGGCCTGCGTCGATCTGCGAGAGTCCCGTCGTGTCGGAGGTCGAGACCAGCCGCCACGGCGCCGTGCTGACGATCACGCTGAACCGGCCCGACGTGCTGAACGCGTTCAACGCGGCGCTGCACGCGGTGCTGCACGAGGCGCTCGCCGAAGCGGAGGACCCGGAGATCAGGGCCGTCGTGATCACCGGCGCAGGCCGCGCCTTCTGCGTCGGCCAAGACCTGAACGAGTTCCGCGAGGTCGGAGGGTCGATCGAGGAACGCCTGCGCACGACGTACCACCCGAACGTCCTCGCAGTGCGCGCGCTCGAGAAACCCGTGATCGCCGCGGTGAACGGCGTGGCCGCGGGCGCAGGGCTCTCGTTCGCGTGCGCATGCGACATCCGCATCGCTGCGGACTCCGCGACGTTCATTCCCGCGTTCGTCAACATCGGGCTCGTGCCGGACTCGGGCGGCACGTACTTCATCGCCCGCCTGCTCGGACCGGCGCGCGCGTTCGAGTGGATGAGCTCGGGCCGGCGCCTCGACGCGCAGGCCGCGCGGGACTGGGGGCTCGTGTCGGAGGTCGTCGAGGCGGGTGCGCTGGCTGGGCACACCGCCGAGCTGGCCGCGCGGCTCGCGGCGATGCCGACGCGCGCGATCGCGATGACGAAGCGTCTCTTCGACCGGGCCGGGACGGTCCCCCTCGAGGAGCAGCTCGCGCACGAGGCGGCTCTCCAGGCGGCGGCGACGAAGACGGATGACTTCCAGGAAGGCGTGAACGCGTTTCTCGAGAAGCGCGAGCCGCGTTTCCGCGGCCGCTAGTCCTCGTCGCTGTCGCAGACCTCCATCGCGAGCCGACGGGCGAGGACGTTGCTCTGCCGGTTGTGCCGCTGCGCAATCGGTACGAGCTCGCGGATGCCGTCGAGATCGTTCGCGTTCGCTCGGTTGCGGACTGCGACCACGTCCGCGCGCAGGGTGTGGAGACTGACCAGCCACTGCGTTGCCAGCGCCTGCTCGTCCTCTGGAGGCTTCAGCGCGTGCAGGTGCGCGATCGCCGTGTCGAGCAGCGACAGCGTCTGGGTCGCGACCTTCGCGAGGCCTGCCGCGGTCGGCGGTGACGGCGTGCCGAGCGCCTTCACCTGCCGGAAGTAGACACCGCAGATCGCGTCTGCTTGCTTCGCGTACTCGGACTTCGAGAGGCGGTTCGAGCTCTTTCCGCAGCCCGTTGCAGCGCAGGCGCAGATCGTGACGGCGACGATGCACGCCGTGTGTCCCGCGCTCCTGCGAGCAGGAAGCCATCTCATCCCGCGGAACGTAGGCGCATGGAGCTGGAGCCGCACGAGGCTCAGGCGCATGCGCATCCGATCCGGCTCTCGAGCCGGGACGACCTCGGCCGGTCGCGGCTCACCGTCTTCTTTCGCCTCATCCTCGTGATCCCGCACGTCATCTGGCTCTCGCTGTGGGGCATCGCGGTCTGGTTCGCGGTCCTGGTGGGCTGGTTCGCGGCCATGTTCACCCGCCGGCTGCCCGACGGCATCCATCGGTTCGCCGCTGCCTATGCACGCTACTTCACGACCGTCTACGCCTACGTGTTCCTGCTCGCAGATCCATTCCCGCCGTTCACCGGGGCGGAAGGCTCGTATCCGGTCGAGGCGGAGATCGACCCGCCGGCGGACCAGAACCGCTGGACGGTGTTCTTCCGGTTGCTGCTCGCGATCCCCGCGCTGCTGATCGCGGGCGTGCTGCGGACGCTGCTCGAAGTGCTCGCTTTCGTCGGCTGGTTCTACGCGCTTGCCACCGGGCGAATGAGCGACGGGATCGAGAGCCTCGGCAACTACGCTCTGCGCTACGAGGTGCAGACGTTCGGCTACACGATGCTGCTGACCGGCAAGTACCCGTCGCTCAGCGGCGGCCCGACTGCGTGACGCATCCGATCAGGTTCGTCGTCACCGACGATCTGAAGCGATCGAGGCTGACGGTCCTGTTCCGGTTCCCGCTCGCCGTCCCCCACCTCGTGTGGGCGACGCTCTGGTGGTACTCGATCACGCTGCTCGTGCCGTTCCAGTGGCTGTGGGCACTCGGGGCGGGTCGTCTCGAAGGCGACGTGCATGCGTTCCTCGCGCGGTACGTGCGCTACCACGTCCACGTCACGGCATACCTCCTCCTGCTTGCGAATCCCTGGCCGCGTTTCAACGGGCGACCGGGCTACCCGGTCGAGCTCGCGGTCGACCCGCCCGAGCGACAACGGCGTGTCGGCGTGCTGCTGCGACTCGTGCTCGCAGTGCCGGCGCTCGTGTTCGCCTCGGTGCTCGGTGTTCTCCTCGCCGCGCTCGCACTCGCTGGCTGGTTCGTCGCGCTCGTGCTCGGCCGGCTTCCGGCTGGGATCGAGGAGCTCGGCACGTACTGCCTGCGCTACGAGGCGCAGACCTCCGCGTATCTCCTGCTGCTGACGCCGCGGTATCCGGCGCTCTCCGGCAGTGCAACGCCGGGCGCGCCGACGACTACAGCCGCGGGCTGATGTCCGCGAGCTCGGGGAAGCGACCCACGGCCTGCTTCGAGAACACGAGCTCTCCGTCGACGAACACGTCGAACTGCGAGCGCTCCCCCTCGCGGATCACCGCCTCGTGCTCGCCGCCCTGGTTGAGCTCGGCCGCGAGACTCGCAGCCCGACGGTCGTAGCCCCCTCAGACGGGGCAGTAGAGGATCTCGACGTTGGCCACGCCCGACGCATTCTTCCATGTCCGCCTGGCAGGAGCGCCGAACGCTGTTAGAGTCGCTTGTCGAGGTAGTCGAGGCGCCGTTCGGCCAGGAGGCGAGATGCGCGCTGCGTTCATGTCCATCGAGAAGGCCGTTGTGACCTACTTGGAGGGTGTGACGCTTGCTTCGCAGAACGCTGAACCTGGGGATCGTGGCGCATGTAGACGCCGGTAAGACAACTCTCACCGAGCGACTCCTCTACGGGGCCGGCGTCATCGACGAGATCGGGAGCGTCGACAAGGGCACGACGCAGACCGACTCGCTCGCGCTGGAGCAGCAGCGTGGGATCACGATCAGGGCTGCGGTCGTCTCGTTCACGATCGACGACGTCACGGTCAACCTGATCGACACGCCTGGCCATCCGGACTTCATCGCCGAGGTGGAGCGGGCGCTCGCAGTGCTGGACGGAGCCGTGCTCGTGATCTCTGCCGTCGAGGGGGTTCAGGCGCAGACGCGGATCCTGATCCGGGCTCTACAGAGGTTGCGGATCCCGACGCTGCTGTTCGTGAACAAGATCGACCGCCGCGGCGCCGACTGCGAGCGCGTACTCGGCGAGATCCGCGACAAGCTGGCTGCGACGGCCGTCGCGATGACGTCCGCGTGCGGGGAGGGCGGTCGCAGCGCGTCCGTCATCCGTTACGGAAACGGCGACGCCGCCTTTTGCGAGCGCATGCTCGAGACGCTGGCCGAACACGACGAGGCCTTGTTGCGCGACTACCTCGCCGAGGAGGCTGTGTCGCCGCGGCGCCTGTCCGAGGTGCTCGCAGCGCAGACGGCGCGAGCGCTCGTCCATCCCGTCTTCTGCGGCTCTGCGCTCACGGGCGCTGGGGTGGACGAACTCACCGCAGGGATCAGGGAACTGCTCCCGGCGCGCGCGGGCGCCGGTGACGCGCCGCTCGCCGGCCTCGTCTTCAAGATCGAGCGCGGCCCGGCCGGCGACCGCATCGCCTACGTTCGGATCTTCTCCGGCACGGTGCACACGCGCGACCGAGTCCGCTTCGGTCAGGGCGGCGAGAGCAAGGTGACGGCGATCCGAGTCTTCCACGATGGTGCCGAGACGCAGCGTCCTTCGGCTTCCGCCGGCGAAATCGCGAAGCTCTGGGGCCTCGGCGACGTGCAGATCGGCGACAGCGTCGGGGATGTCGAGGCACGCCCACTCGCGCACGAGTTCCCGCCACCGAGGCTCGAGTCTGTTGTCGTGTCCGGCGATCCGGCGAACGGGCAGCGACTGCGAGTCGCGCTCGCGCAGCTCGCGGAGCAGGACCCGCTGATCAACGTTCGCCAAGACGACACTCGACGTGAGATCTCCGTCTCGCTCTACGGCGAGGTGCAGAGGGAGGTCATCGAGGCAACGCTCGCAGCCGACTATGGCCTCGAGGTCGAGTTCCGAGAGACCACGCCCATCTGCATCGAGCGGCCGACGGGGACCGGCGAGGCGGTCGAGATGCTGAATACGCCGACGAACCCGTTCCACGCCGACCTCGGGCTACGCGTCACACCGGCCGCGCCCGACGCCGGAGTCGAGGTGCAGGTGGACGTCGACCCGCGCGCCGCGCCGCTCTACGTCTTCAAGACCTTCGAGAGCTTCGTGGCGCACATGGACGAGTACGTGCGCCTCGCGCTCGAGGAGGGCCTGTTCGGCTGGCAGGTCACCGACTGCGTCGTGACGCTGACGAAGATCGCCTACAGCCTCGCCGACGGCCCGCCGTCACGGCGTGGCCCCATGCCGACTGCAGGCGATCTCAAGAAGCTGACGCCGCTCGTGCTCACGCAGGCCCTCGAGAGGAGCGGATCGGCGGTTTGCGAGCCGGTCTTCCGGATCACCGCCGAGGTGCCGACCGCAGCGATCGGCCCGGTGCTTGCCGCGCTCGGCCGGCTCGGCGCCGGGACTGGCACGCCTTCGCCACGGAGAGAACTCTCGGTGCTCGAGACGACGGTATCGGCGTCAGGCGTCCAGGAGCTTCGCCGTCAGCTTCCCCGCCTGACCGGAGGCGAGGGTGTGCTCGAGTCCGAGTTCGCCGGCTACCAGCCGGTGAGCGGGGATCCGCCGATCCGGAAGCGCACGACACCCAACCCTCTCAACCTGGCCGAATACCTGGCCGACCTCCGGCGATGACGAGGCTGCAGGCGCAACCAGCTGAACAGGACGCCCTAGATCGTCTTGAACTGCTCGAACGGCTGCCTGCACGAGTCGCAATAGCGAAGCAACCTGCAGGGCGTCGGTCCGAAGATGTTCTCGAGTCGCGTGTCGGTCGAGCCGCAGTAGGGACAGCGGTGGACGCTGCTCGTGAGCTGCACGAGGGTCGGCGCGGCCGCGGTTCGTGGCGCCGGCGGCGCGAATCCCGAGGCACGGAGCTTCGCGCGGCCCTCGGCCGTGATGCGGTCTGTCGACCAGGAGTCGTCGAGGCACACGTTGATCTCGGGCTCGGCGCCGAGGCCGCGAATCCGCTCGGCCATCGCGTCGCGCATCACCTCGAGCGCCGGACAGCCGAGAAACGTGGGCGTGAACTCGATGCGCACGCGTCCGTCGTCGACGGCGACGTCGCGCACGACGCCGAGCTCGACCAGAGAGATCACGGGGATCTCGGGATCCGGGATCTCAGCCAGAGCCGCCCAGACCTGCTCCGCCGTCACCATGTCGCGCCCGGCACGCTTCGACGGACGACCGTCATCTGCTCCCACAGCTCCGCGAGCTCGTCCGTGTGCCCGTCGCGCTCGTCCAGCAGGGGCCGGAGCTCGTCGAGCGCTCTGAGATAGCGCTGCTCGCCGCGCAGGCGCTCGTCCCACATCGCCGCATGCATGCGGTGATATGCCTCCTCGCGATCGATCTTCGCCGCGAGTCCCGCGATCTCCGCGTCCTCGGATGCCTTGAGTCGCTCGAGCCGCGCCGCGTCCGCCTCCTCGTAGAGGACGTGTCGCGCGATCGTCCGCTCCCAGTCCATCAGCCGGAGCTCGACGATGCGCGCACACAGGTACTCCTCGGGAGTGCGGTCGAACGCGAGCTCATCTGCCGTCGTCCCGCGCGCGCGGGCGACCAGCTCGTAGAGCCCACGCGCGTGGCCGATCTCGTTCTGCGCGATGGACGAGAACGCGACGTCCTCCTCGAGCATCGGCGCGATCCCGGTCCACTCCGAGTCGCGCCAGCCGAGGATGAGCTCGTCGTCAGCTATCTGGAGCAGCAGCTGCTGTTCCTGCTCGTTCACGTGCCTCCTTCAGCTTCGCCTTGAGCGAGTAGCCGTCGACCCGGTGGTAGTTTCGATCGAGCTCGTCCACGAACTCGTCGATCTCGAGCACGGCCGCACGCGGGACGATCCACAACGCGGCCGACTCACCGCGCCGGCCGTACTGCTCACGCGCGTAGACGTCGGCGAAGTGGTCGTCGGGCGCCTCGATCGAGCCTGCATGCTGGAACGGCTGCCCCTTCCTCTCCTGCCTGAACACCTCGTAGATCACGCGGCGTCTGCGAGCACGACGGAGCGCACCCACGCGGAGTTCTCGCGCGCCCGGCGACGCAGGTCGAGCCGGTCCGCGGTCTTCGGCCCGTGTCCGGTGACCACGTGCTTCAGCTCGTCCCAGTCGGGCTCGGTGTACTCCCACACGCCCTCGTCGTCGCGCTTGCGCAGCTTCGGATCGGGAACGGTGAGCCCGAGCTCCCAGATCTGCGGGACGTAGCCGTCGAGGAACTGCTGGCGTGCTTCCTCGTTGCCCTGCGACTTGATTCGCCAGACGTACATCGGATCGTCCTCGCGCGGAATCGGGTTGCCGTGGAACTGCATCAAGGGTCCCCACCAGCGGTTCAGCGCTTCCTGCACGAGCTCGCGCTGCTCGTCCGTGCCGTTCATCATCGTCAGGATCACGTCGCGGCCGTGGAGGATGTGGAACGACTCCTCCCAGCAGATCTTCTTCATGATCCGTGCGTACGGCGCGTACGAGCACTTGAGCAGCGCCTTCTGCGAGATGATCGCCGCGGCGTCGACGAGCCACGCGATCACGCCGACGTCGCCCCAGGTCTTCGTCGGGTAGTGGAAGACGTTGTGGAACTTCGACTTGCCCGAGATGAGGTCGTCGAAGCACTGCTCGCGCGGCTTGCCGAGATCCTCGACCACCCGATAGATGAGCTGGGAGTGTCCGACCTCGTCCTGCACCTTGGCGGTCAGCGCGAGCTTCCGCTGGAGGGTCGGCGCGCGCAGGATCCACTCGCGCTCGGGGAGGACCCCCATCAGCTCCGAGTTGCCGTGCATCTCGATGAACTTGATCAGCTTGGCGCGGTAGTCCTCGGGCATCCAGTCGGTGGTCTCGACCTGGCCGCCGGCCTGGACGTCCTCGAGAAATCCCTGCTCTTTCGGGGTCATGAAGCCTCCCAACCGAACGATCGTTAGGGTCCAGTCTAATGGCTGATCGGACCGTCGGCCTCCTGCATCCCGGCGAGATGGGAGCCGCCGTCGGCGCCGAGCTGCGGCGCCTCGGGACGCCGGTGCTCTGGGCGTCCGAGGGCCGGGGCGACGAGACCGCACGGCGCGCCGCGGACGCGGGTCTCGAGGACGTCGGGAGCGCCCGGGAGCTCGCGCGTCGCAGCGACGTCGTCCTCTCGATCTGTCCGCCACACGCCGCGCTCGACCTGGCGCGTTCCGTCGGCGGGTTCGACGGGACCTACGTCGATGCGAACGCCGTCGCGCCCGGAACCGCGCGTGCGGTCGCGGAGATCGCGGGCGCACGCAGCGTCGACGGCGGGATCGTCGGCCCGCCGCCGTCACCGTCTGTAGGCACGCACCTCTACCTGTCCGGGTCGGAGGCCGGCTCGGTCGCAGACCTCTTCGCCGGAACCGCGGTCGACGCGCGCGTCGTCTCGGACACGGTCGGCGACGCCTCCGCCGTCAAGGTCGCGTACGCGGCTTGGACGAAGGGGACTGCGGCGATGTTGCTCGCGATCCGATCGTACGCCGAGTCGGCGGGCATCGAGCAGACGCTGTCGGCGGAGTGGCGCGAGACACTCCCGGAGCTTCCCGAGGTGCTCGCTCGCGCCGAGCGCTCGGCGCACGCGAAGGGCTGGCGCTGGATCGGCGAGATGGAGGAGATCGCCGCGGCTTTCGCTGCGGAGGATCTGCCTGCAGGCTTCCACGAGGCGGCAGCCGAGGTCTATCGAGAGCACGCGAGGGAATGGCAACGCGGCGTTCCGAGCTGACGCGCCAGGCGGCGCGGCTCTTCGCGGAGAAGGGCTACCACGGCACGTCGACGGGCGACCTCGCACGCGCGCTCGGCGTCCAGAAGGGATCGCTCTACGCCCACATCGATTCGAAGGCGGACCTGTTGTGGGAGGTCGCGTGGGAGGGAGCGGTCGCCTTTCACGCCGCGCTCGACGCCGTCCCCGACGACCTTGCTGTCACGGAACGGATCCGGCTCGCGCTGCGCGCGCACCTGCGAGTCGTCGCCGAGCAGGCTGAGATCGCGACGGTGTTCGTGCGCGAGTGGCGCTACCTCGAAGGCGAGCGACGTGACGAGTTCGTCGCCGAGCGGCGCCGCTACGAGGAGCGCTTCCGCGCGCTGTTCCGCGAAGGGCGAGAGCTCGGAGAGCTGCGAACGGATCTCGACGACGCGACCGCGACGCTGCTCGCGCTGTCGGCCGCCAACTGGGCGTACACCTGGCTTCGACCGGGCGCAGACACGGACGCGCTGGCCGATCGCTTCTTCGCGCTCCTGCTCGACGGCATGCGCGGGTACGCGACGCCGTAGCCGCGCGTGGCATCGTTGCCCCGTGCCGCACGTCACGCTGATCGTCAATCCGCGCGCGACCGCCGTCGACGAGCGACGGGCCGCGCTCGTCGAACAGGCGCTCGCGCGCCACGCGGACGTCGTCGTGGAGCGCACGCAGGATCGAGGGCACGCGATGGAGCTCGCTCGCGGCGCCGAGGACGCGGACGCGATCTTCGTGTTCTCCGGCGACGGCGGCTTCAACGAGGTGGTCAACGGTCTCGGCCCGAACTCGCCGCCGCTCGGCTGCATCCCGGGCGGCGGGACGAGCGTGTTCCCGCGGGTGCTCGGCATCCCGGCCGACCCCGTCCCGGCGGCCGAGCACCTCGTCCGGTCCCTCGTCGAGCACCGCTTCCGGACGATCACGCTCGGCCGCGTCAACGGACGACGCTTCCTGTTCAGCGCGGGCATCCGTCTCGACGCCGAGCTCGTGCGCAGGCTCGAGAGGGGACGATCACGCGACGGTCGCCCCGGCGACGCGGCTGCGGTCGCGGCGCTCGCGAAGGTCGTCGCCGAGCAGCACGGACGCTTCGGGCCCGCGCTCGAGGCGGACGGGCTCGGGCGCGTCGCGTTCCTGCTGGTTGCGAACGCGGACCCGTATACGTACCTCGGCTCGATCCCCGTCCACATCGCGCCCGAGGCGACGCTCGAAGGCGGCCTGGACGTGGTCGCGGCGATCCGCCTCGACGGACGGCACATCCCGGGACTTCTCCGCTACATGCTCACCGGTCGCCGGAAGCCGCGCTTCGTGCTCACGCGCCACGACGTCGACCGGATCGAGGCGCGCTGCGACGAGCCCCTGCCGCTGCAGGCCGACGGCGAGGATCTCGGCGACGTGACGGAGGCAGTGTTCGAGGCGGAGCGGGGAGCACTCACGGTTCTGTCCTGAGGGCCGAAATACACTTCGGCTCGATGCCAGACGCTCTTTCCGCCGAGCGCGAGCTTCGGCGCGTGATCGGTGACGCGGACGGCACCGGAGATCGTGAGGTCGAGGGGCTTGGCGAGCAGGAGCTGCTCGATCTCTTCCGCTCGATGGTCCTTCTGCGCACGTACGACGAGCGCTCGCTCGTGTACCACAGGCAGGGGCGTATCGGGACGTACGCGATCTTCTGGAACCACGAGGCGATGCAGGCCGGCGCCGTGCATGCTCTCGACGACGCCGACTGGATCTTTCCGTCGTACCGCGAGTCGGCGATCGGGCTGCTGCGCGGGATGCCGCCGGAGACGGTGCTGTCGTGGTGGCGAGGCCATCCGTCCGGCTGGTGGAACCCTGCCGAATACCGGCTCGCGTCGATCTGCGTGCCGATCGGGACGCATGTACCGCACGCCGCGGGGTTCGCGTGGGGCCGGAAGCTCCAGGGCTCCCGCGACTGCGCGATCGTGTTCTTCGGAGACGGCGCGACCTCCGAGGGCGCCTTCCACGAAGGCGCGAACCTTGCGGCGGTGATGCAGGCGCCGCTGGTCCTCTTCTGCAACAACAACCAGTGGGCGATCTCGACGCCGCTGTCCGCGCAGACGCACGCCGAGACGCTCGCGGACAAAGCGGTCGGCTACGGAATGCCGGCGATCCGCGTGGACGGGACCGATGCGCTCGCCGTGTACGAGGCGACGCGCGAAGCGGTCGAGCGTGCTCGCGACGACGGCGGTCCGACGTTCATCGAGGCGGTGACGTACCGGACCGCGCCGCACGCGACGGCGGACGATCCGACGGCGTACATCGACATGGACCGCGTCGAGGAGGAGAAGCAGCGCGAGTGTCTGGGCCGGTTCGAGTCGTATCTCCGGAGAGCCGCGATCCTCAACGACGACCTCGTCGAGTCGATGCGCTCGGAGGCGGCGGAGTCGATGCGCGCTGGAGTCGCGGCGGCGGAGGCGGAGCCGCCGGCGGGCCCCGACCTGCTCTTCGCGCACGCGTACGCCGATCCGCCGGCGTCGTTCGATCACGAGCTCGACGAGCTGCGAAGGGTCCTCGGAGGCGAGAGTGCCTGAGCTCTCGATTGTCGAAGCGGTGAACGACGCGCTGCACGTCGAGCTCGCGCGCGACGACAGCGTGATGATCCTCGGGGAAGACGTCGGGCGCGCGGGAGGTGTCTTCCGTGCGACCGCAGGCCTGCGCAAGCGGTTCGGGCCGGGCCGGTGCGTCGACATGCCGCTGGCGGAGGCGGGAATCCTCGGCGGCGCCATCGGCCTCTGCATGGCCGGCTGGCGACCGGTGTGCGAGATGCAGTACGACGCGTTCTCGTACCCCTGCCTCGATCAGCTGATCACACATGTCGGCCGATACCGCTGGCGGACGCACGGCGAGATGGAGTTTCCGCTCGTCGTGCGCATGCCGTACGGGGGTGGCGTGCGCGCGCCCGAGCTGCACGACGACTCCCCGGAGACGTACTACGTGCACACGCCCGGCGTGAAGGTGGCGATCCCGTCGACGCCCGCGGACGCGAAGGGGATCCTCTCGGCGGCGATTCGCGATCCGGATCCGGTAGTCGTGCTCGAGCCCAAGCTCCACTACCGGACTGCGAAAGGCGAAGTCCCCGAAGGCGAGTACGTCGTTCCGCTCGGCAAGGCGCGCCTAGCGCGAGCCGGAGACGAGCTCACGCTCGTGGGCTACGGATCGATGATCCACGTGTGCGAGGCAGCGGCGGACGAGCTCGACGACGTGTCGGTCGAGGTGCTGGACGTACGCACGCTCAAGCCGCTCGACGAGGACGCGCTGCTCGCATCCGCGGCGAAGACGGGGCGCGTCGTGATCGTGCAGGAGGCGCCGCGTACGTGCGGCTACGCCGCAGAGCTCGCGGCGATCCTCGCGGAGAAGGCGATCCTCGACCTGCGTGGCCCGGTCGTGCGCGTCACGGGCTACGACGTGCCGTATCCCTATTGGCAGATCGAGGACGCGTACATGCCCTCCGTCGCCCGTGTCGTCGATGCCGCGCGGCGAGTCCTCGAGTTCTGAACGCCTGCGCCTGTGGCTCGAGCGGACCGCCGACGGCTACCGCGTTCGTGACGCCGCGACCGAGGAACTCGTCCGCGCAAACGACCCGCGTGTGCGCCTGGTGAAGGTCGCGGGAGCCTCGTACCGGCTCGACGCGCTTCAGGACGAGGGCTTCGCCCCGGGGCGGCGTCTGTCACTCGTGCCTGAGCCGGAGAATGAGCACGACCGGAACGCGATCGCGATCTGGGACGAGGAGTGTCGCATCCAGGCGGGCTACGTCCCGGCGGAGATCGCGCGCGAGCTGCGTGCGGAGGACTGGCTCGCGGTGTCGCTCCTCGAGTTCGTCGAGGGAACGCGACGTCTGGGCGTGCGGGTGCTGCTCGCGCCGCGAGACGCCTGGATCGGGGTGCCGCGCGCGTGATCCACGAGCTCCCGCTCGAACGGAGGACACTGCACGGTCACTTCTCCCGCCGCCACGACGCGATAAGAATCTGACGTGGCGTACGAGTTCAAGCTCCCGGATCTCGGGGAGGGCCTGACCGAGGGCGAGGTGGCGAGCTGGCTGGTCACGGAAGGCCAGCAGGTCGCGGAGGACGATCCGCTCGTCGAGATCCA
>DASPSY010000100.1:0-9975 GCA_035623685.1 Gaiellaceae bacterium | reverse complement strand
GCCGTACGGCTTGAGCATGCCGCCGTGCAGGCCGAGTCCGTTCACGATCGCGCCCATCGCGTGCTCGCGGATCCCGAAGGCGACGTTGCGGCCGGCGTGGAAGCGCGAGAACAGGCCGCCGCCCTCGAACTCCGTCTTCGTCGACTCGACGAGGTCGGCGGCGCCGCCGATCATGGTCGGCGTATAGGGCAGGAACGCCTGCATCGCCTTCTTCCCGGCGTCGCGCGTCGCGACCTCCTCGCCGGCGGCGAACTCCGGCAGCGCGTCCGTCCACCCCGGTCGCGGTCGGCCGCTGTGCACCTGGTCCCAGTCCTCCCGAGCCGAGGGGAAGGCGACGCTCCAGCTGTCGAAGCGGCCCCGCCATTCCTGCTCCGCCTCGATCCCGCGGTCGACGGCCGAGCCGAGATGCTCGCGCACCGCGTCCGGAACGACGAAGTGCGCGTCGGGATCCCAGCCGAGCGCCTCCTTCGTCGCACGCACCTCGTCCTCACCGAGCGGCGAGCCGTGAGCCTTTGCCGTGTCGACTGCGTGCGGCGCGCCGAATGCGATGTGCGACCGGACGACGACCAGAGACGGACGCTCGGTCTCGTCGCGCGCGTGTGTGATCGCACCTCGCAGCGCGGTCAGGTCGTTCGCGTCGTCGACGCGCTGGACGTGCCACCCCTGCGCGGCGAGCCGCGCACCGCGATCCTCGATCGTGAACGAGATCGAAGTCGTCCCGTCGATCGTGATGCGGTTGTCGTCGTAGAAGTAGACGAGCTTGCCGAGCCCGTGCTGGCCGGCGATCGACGCCGCCTCGTTCGAGACGCCCTCCATCAGGTCGCCGTCGGAGCAGATCGCGTAGACGTGGTGGTCGACGATCTCGTGGTGCGGACGGTTGAACCGCTCCGCCAGGAACCGCTCGGCGAGCGCCATGCCGACGCCGTTGGCGAAACCCTGGCCGAGCGGCCCCGTCGTCGACTCGACGCCGACCGTGTGCCCGTACTCGGGGTGGCCCGGCGTCGCCGACTCCCACTGGCGGAAGCGCTTCAGCTGCTCGAGCGAGAGGTCGTAGCCCGTGAGGTGCAGCGCGCAGTACTGGAGGATGCAGGCGTGGCCGGCGCTGAGGATGAACCGGTCCCGGTCCGTCCACTCGGGATTGGAGGGGTTGTGCCTCATCACCTCCGAGTAGAGGAGGTACGCCACGGGTGCGAGCGCCATCGCCGTCCCTGGGTGGCCGGCGTTCGCCTGCTGTACGGCGTCCATCGAAAGCGTGCGAATCGTGTCGATGGACAGCTGCTCGATCTGCGCGTCGCTCACGTCACCTCCCTGCGTTGCCCGCCTCGTGCTCGCAAGGCACTCGCTGAACGATATGCCTCTACCCCGTTCAGTCGCCGTGCGAACACCCACCGGCCCCGGCGGGCGTGCACGCGGGCGCCTCTACCCTTAGGCCATGGCCGTGCTCATCGCCTCGAACCTTCGGAAGGAGTTCTCGGGGGACCCGCTGTTCGACGGTGTCTCCTTCAAGGTGGAGCGCCGCGACCGCGTTGCGCTCTCCGGCCCGAACGGCGCCGGCAAGACGACGCTGCTCCGGGCGATCGCCGGCGAGACGACGCTCCAGGGCGGTGAGCTCGCGTTCGAGAAGGGAACGCGCATCGCGCTCCACGACCAGCGCCCGCCTCTCCAGCTCGGGCTGACGCTGCGCGAGTACCTCGTCTCCGGAGCCGCCGACCTCGTTCGGCTCGAGGACGAGCTGCGCCGGCTCGAAGAGGCGATGGCGAGCGGCGACCACGGCGACGCGACGCTCCGCCGGTACGCCGAGGCGCAGTCCCGGCTCGAGCACGCGGGCGGCTACGGCTGGCGGGACCGGGCCGCGTCGGTCGTCCGCGGGCTCGGCTTCGCCGAGACGGACCTCGACCGGCAGCTCGACACGTTCTCGGGTGGAGAGCTGACACGCGCCTCGCTCGCACGCGCGCTCGGCGGTGATCCCGATCTCCTGCTGCTCGACGAGCCGACGAACCACCTCGACGTTGAGAACCTCGAGTGGCTGGAGCGCGAGCTGCAGGGTCTCGACACGGGCATCGTCATCGTGGCGCACGACCGCTGGTTCCTCGAGGCGGTCACGAACGCCGTGCTCGAGCTCGGCTCGGGCCGGTCGCTCTACTTCGCGGGTCCGTGGCACGCCTGGCGCATCGAGAAGGCCGCCCGCGCGCAGGCCGCCGAGACGACGGCAAAGCGCGTGCAGGAGGACATCGCGCGGCTCGAGCGTTTCGTCGAACGGTTCCGCTACAAGAAGGAGAAGGCGAAGCAGGCTCAGGCCAAGCTCACGCACATCGCGCGGCTCGAACGCGAGAAGGCGCAGGCGACCGGTGAGCTCGAGCGCCTCAGTGTCCGCCGCAGGCAGCTCGGCTTCGAGTTCCTCAAGCCGCCGCGCAGCGGCAGAACGGTCGTCGAAGCAGAGGGGCTCGCGGTTCGCATCGGCGGGCGCAAATTGCTCGAGAGCGCGAACTTCGCGATCGAGCGAGGCGAGCACGTTGCGCTGATCGGGCCGAACGGCTCGGGCAAGACGACCCTGCTCGAGGCGATCCTCTCCCGGTACGAGTCCGATCCGCTGGAGAGCGAGGCCGTGGCGACCGGCACGCTGCGGCTCGGTCACGGCGTCGTTCCCGCGTACTTCTCGCAGCACGAGGTCGAACTCGACGAGCGTGGCTCAGTGCTCCAGTGCGTGCAGCGGGCGACCGGCCTGCAGCGGCCCGACGCGCAGAATCTGCTCGGGCGGTTCCTGTTCTCGGGGTGGTCGGAGCACGAGAAGCCCGTGGTTGCCCTCTCGGGAGGCGAGCGGCGGCGGCTCGCACTCGCGATCGTCGTCGCGTCGGGGGCGAACTTCCTCGTCCTCGACGAGCCGACGAACCACCTCGACCTCGAGAGCCGCGAAGCGCTCGAGGTGGCGCTCGAGGCGTTCCCCGGGACGGTGCTCCTCGTTTCGCACGACCGCGCGCTCCTCGACGCCGTCGCCGAGCGGACGCTGGCAATCGAGAGCCAAACGCTCGTCTCCACCGACGGCGGCTGGGCCGAGTACCTCCGTGCCCGCGACGAGCGGCTCGCTCCGGAGCCCGCACCCTTGTCCGCACCGAAGCCGCGCAAAGAGCGAGCGAGAGCGGAACGGCCGCAGCGGCGCTCGTCCGAGCTCGAGCGGATCGAGGCCGAGATCGCACAGCGCGAAGCCGCCGTCGCGCAGCTCGAGCAGCGACTGTCGGAGGACTGGGCGGACGCGGACGCGGTCTCGGCGCATCGACGCGCGAGTGACGACCTGCAGGCATTGCTCACGCGGTGGGAGACGCTCTTCGAACGCGAGCAGAGCGCTACCTAGACTTACTTCGTGGACGAACACGAGCACGAGCACGACACGTCGACGACGCTGACGGTGCCGATGATGCTCGTCGGGGTCGCGCTCGCGATCCTGGTGATCGGCGTCGTCGGGGCGCTGATCGCAGTGGTCCGCAGCGTCAACTTCAACTCGACGATCTCGCTCGCGTACTACATCTCGGGGAGCGTCATCTTCCTCGTCGGTGCGTTTCCGAGAGGCGGCTTCTCGGTCGTTCGCGGCCGGACGACGCAGAGACACCCGACCGGCGGCGGCCCGTACGCGGTCCCGACGATGATCCTCGGCGTCGCCCTCATCGGCGTCGGCCTGCTGATCGAGTGGACGGGGCTCTTCTAGGGCTCCTCGGCCGCGAACGTCGCGATCAGCGCGTCCGCGACGACCTTGAGCGGGCGCCCGGAAACCTGGCTCGCCTTCCGCAGGCGCGCGAACGCCTCCTGCTCCGACAGGCCTTCGCGCTTCATCAGCAGGCCCTTCGCGCGCTCGATCGCCTTTCGCGCGGCCAGCGCCTCGGCAAGTGACTCGGCCTCTTCTCGCAGCGCCGCGAGCTCCTCGTGACGCGCCCGCGCCATTCGGATCGCCGGCAGCAGGTCCTGCTCGCGGAAGGGCTTGACGAGGTAGCCGAAGACGCCGGCCTCGAGCGCGCGTGAGACCAGCTCGTCCTGGCCGTAGGCGGTGAGCATCACGATCGGGATCGGCCGCTCGTCGAGGATGCGCCGCGCCGCCTCGATCCCGTCGAGCTTCGGCATCTTCACGTCCATGATCGCCACGTCGGGCTGCTCCGACCGGGCCAGTGCGACCGCCTCCTCGCCGTCCCGTGCCTCGGCGCACACATCGAACCCCGACCGTTCCAGGAGATCGCGCAGATCGAGCCGGATCAGCGTCTCGTCCTCTGCGACGAGCACCCGCATCGAGACAACCATACGGGGGATAGCGCGGGGCTGCGTGGACGCTCATGCTCCGACCGGAGAGACACCGCCGCATGTCCGACCCCGCTGCCAACGACAAGCTCGTCCTCCAGGTCGAGATCACGTCCGACCAGGCAGAGGCGCTGCTCGCGCCCCGGATCCGGGAGGCGCTGTCGGCGAGCGGGACGGGCGGGAAGCTCAGGCGTCGCAAGTCCGAGCCGGGCTCCTCCGAGGATTCGGCCGACGAGTCGAAGCGCGCCGACCTGACGGACTGGGAGCACGAGCTCGAGACGAGGGAGCAGGAGCTCGACGAGCGCGCGCGCCGGCTCAACCAGCGCGAGGCCGAGCTGGGCTCGGTCGAGGAGTCGGGCGAAGAGTCGGAGCGAGGTCGCTTGACGGAATGGCAGCAGCAGCTCGAGGTGAGGGAGCAGGGACTCGAGGTGCGCGAGCGCGACCTCGACAAACGAGAAGCGGACCTCGGCTCGTGGGAGAAGCTCCCGTCAGAAGGTCGCGTGAAGGAGGCGCGGCACGAACTCGTGCTGAGGGAGCACGAGCTTGCCGTCCGCGAGCGCGACCTCGCCGAGCGGGAAGCCGCACTCGATTCGTCGGACAACCCGGAGACCGAAGCCGAGCGCTCCCGCCTCGCCGAGCGTCAGCAGAAGCTCGATCTCGCCCAGGAGGACCTGGCCTCGCGCGAGCAGGCATTCACGGAGCGCGAGGCCGAGTTCGAGGCCGACGTGCTCATGCGCGAGGAGCGAATCGAGCAGTGGCGCGCAGAGCTCGACACGGTCGCCCGAGACCTCGAGCGCCGCGGGCGCGACCTCGCCGCCTACGTCCAGGACCTCCAGAGCTCCCTGAGCGACGAGCCGACGCCGGAGGGCAAGGACAGCGTCACCGAGCTGCGCCGCAGCGCCTGACCCGAGGGCCTAGCCCGGAAAGACGACCTCGGCGCGTGTGCCGCCGTCGGTGCGGAGCTCGAGCGTCCCCTGCAGCTCGTCGCGCACGAGCGCGCGAACGATCGACAGGCCGGTGCCGGTCTCCGCGTCCCCCATCCCGGTTCCGTCGTCGCCGATCGCGAGCATCACCTTTCCGTTCCGGCGCGTGAGCTCGATGCGGATCACGTCGCCACCGTGCTCGAGCGCGTTCTGCAGCAACTCGCTGAACACGAGCGCGAGCGCCGTCGCACGGGCGCCCGCGAGCGCAACTGACTCGAGCTCGGCGCGGACGTCCTTGCCCGCGGTGAGCCCCTGCACCAGCATCGCGCGCAGACGCTCGAGCAGCTCGCGCAGGTCGACCTCCTCCTCGCGCCGCTCGGTCAGCACCTCGTGGACTGCGGCGATCGCGAGGATCCGGTTGACGGAGTCCTCGAGCGCGCGGCGTGGATCGGTGTGCTCGGCCCGCGCCTGCAGCCTGAGCAGGGAGGCCACGGTCTGCAGGTTGTTCTTCACGCGGTGATGGATCTCCTGGGCGAGCACGCCGCGCATGACCGCACGTCCGTGCTCGAGCGCGACCGCCGCGTGATGCGCGATCGAGGCGAGCAGTGCACGCTCCTCGTCGGTGAACGGCGTGTCGCGGTCGCAGACGAGCTCGCCGATCTGCCGGCGCTTCCAGCGCAGCGGCAGTCGCACCGCATACGTGCCTGCGCGACCCTCCGGCCAGGCGATCTCGCCGTCCTCGAGCACGAGTGCAGCACCGGTCGCGCCGACGGCGTCCATCGTCGTCGCCACGATCGCCTCGAGCGACTCCTCGAGGTACAGCGACTCGGAGACGGCCTCCGAGATGCGCGCGAGTGCCTCGAGCTCGGCGACGCGCTGCTGCGCCTGCGCATAGAGCTGCGCGTGGACGATCGTCTGCGCGACCTGCGCCGCAATCGCCACGAGCAGGTCGATCTCGTCATCGGTGAAGGCGCGAGGCCGTAGTGTACGGACGTTGAGCGCGCCTGCGAGCCGGTCGCGCGCGACGATCGGCACGGCGAGGATCGACTCGTATTCGTCCTCGTGGAGGTTCGGGAACGACTTGAAGCGAGGGTCGAGGTGCGCCTTCGCCGCAATCATGATCGGCTCGCCTTCGGCGGCGGCCGTGCCCGTGATCCCTTCGCCGCGCCGGAGACGCGGCCGTCGCGTCAGCTCGTCCACGCTCGAGCCGTGAGTCGCGCGTAGCACGAGCTCGTTCGCCCGCTCGTCGTACAGATAGACGAAGCACGCCTCCGTGCCGAGCGCGTCGGCGACCTTGCGCGCGACGAGCGCCAGCACCTCCTCGAGGTCGAGCGTCGAGTTGACGGCCTCGATCGTCTCGGTCAGCAGGCGCAGGTGCCGCTCGCGTGCGTCCATGTGCGAACCGATTCTAGGAACGCAGTCCGAAGGGCACGTTTAGGATCGCGGTGCGTGACGACCTATGACTGGCTCCTCTTCTTCCACGTCACGGGCGCCTTCTTCCTGATCGGCGCCACCGTCTGCGCGGGCTGGCTGACGTTCCTCGCCAGACGCCGTGAGCGTCCGAGCGAGATCGCGACGCTGCTCGGGCTCGTCCGCGTCGTCCTGCCGTTGATGTTCGCCGGCGTCGTGCTCACGCTCGTCTTCGGCCTCTGGCTCGTGCGCGCCGCGAACCAGGGCTACGGCTACGACGACGCGTGGGTGATCGCCGCGCTGATCCTGTGGGTGCTCGCAAACGCGCTCGGCCAGGCCGGCGGGAAGCGAGAGAAGGAGACGCAGGAGCTCGCTGCGCGACTCGCCTCGGAGGGCGACGTGGCGAGCGAGGACCTCCGCGCTCGGCTGCGCGACCCGGCGACGCTCGCGCTCAGCTTCGGCAGCGGCGTGATCGTGTTCGTGATCCTCGTGCTGATGATCTGGAAGCCCGGCTCGTGACGATCGCCGTCCTCCGTCCACACAGCTGGGACTTCCCGTTGTTCCTGCACGTGCTCGGCGCGACGCTGCTCTTCGGAGGAATGCTCACGGTCACTGTGGTCGGCATCGCCGCCTGGCGGCGCCGAGACGTTGCGGGGCTGCTCACCGGCGTCGCGTTCCGCACGTTCCTGATCGTCGTCATCCCGGCGTTCGTGCTGATGCGGGTCGCGGCGGAGTGGATCCTCAGCCGCGAGAAGGATCAGATCCCCGGGCTGGACAACAAGACGTGGGTGGGCATCGGCTTCATCGTCTCGGACGCCGGCGTCTTGGTCTTGATCGCGCTCGGCATCCTCGGCTACTTCAGCAAGCGACGCGGCGGCGGCTTCACGACGGCGGCATTCGCGGTGCTGTCGACCGTGTACCTCTGCGCCCTCGCAGTCGCCTGGTTCGCAATGTCGGGGAAGCCCGGCGCCTGAACGGCGTCAGCCGTCGTTTACGGAATCCTTACAGCGATGGAGGTTTTCCCTAGCAGAAGGGGAATAGGTTTCTCGCGCGTGAACTCGCTGGCCCCCGATTTGACTGCGACCACCGGATTCGTCGTCGCCGATAACCGGGGCCGCGTCGTCGGACGGGTCGAATGCCCGATGTACGGGACGCAGCAGCACGTGCCTGATGCGTTGTCGGTCCGCGCCGGTCGCTTCTCGCGGCACCGGCGTCTCGTCCCGGCGAACACGATCGCCGAGATCGACTCGACCACGGGCGTCGTGGCGCTGCGCGTCGCGCGCGACTCGATCCGCCGCTTCCTCTAGCGGCACGCCCATGAACGACCACGAGCCGCGCTATGAAGCAGCGGCTCGCAGTCGGCCGTCAGTTGGATCCCACCCGGCCGCAGAGTCCCGGCGGGATCTGTCCCGCATCATCCCTCTTTGCCCGCGAGTGCTCAAGTGGCCTCTCACAGCACCGAGAGGTAGCGCTGGAGCTCCCATTCGGAGAGCTGCACGCGGTACTCGTCCCACTCGTGCCGCTTGAGCTCGACGTAGCGGTCGAAGATGTGCGGGCCGAGCGCCTTGCGGGCGACCTCCGAGCCCGACAGCTCGTCGATCGCCTCGCCGAGCGTCTCCGGAAGCGAGACGATCCCGCGCTCGCGCCGCTGCTCGGGCGTCAGGTGGTAGAGGTTCGTCTCCATCGGATCCGGGAGCTCGTACCCCCGCTCGACGCCTTCGAGCCCGGCGTGGAGGAGCGCCGAGAACGTGAGGTACGGGTTGCAGGCCGGATCGGGACAGCGGATCTCGGCGCGGGTCGCCTGCTCCGCACCGGGCTTGTAGAGCGGGATCCTGATCAGGGCGGAGCGATTCCGCTGCGACCACGCCACGTAGACGGGAGCCTCGTACCCGGGAACGAGCCGCTTGTACGAGTTCACCCACTGCGCGAACACCGCGGTGATCTCGCGCGCGTGACGCAGCTGCCCGGCGATGAACGCCTTCCCGACCTCCGAGAGGTGCCACTCGTCCGCCTCGTCGAAGAACGCGTTCCGGCCGTCCTTGAACAGGGACTGGTGCGTGTGCATGCCCGAGCCGTTCTCGCCGAAGATCGGCTTCGGCATGAAGGTCGCGTGGAAGCCGGCCTTCTTCGCGATCTCCTTCACGATCAGCCGGTACGTGATCGTGTGGTCGGCCATGGTCAGTGCGGGTGCGAAGCGCATGTCGATCTCGTGTTGCGACGGCCCGACCTCGTGGTGGACGTACTCGATCGGGATGCCCATCGTGTGCAGCGCGCGGACGGTCTCCTGCCGGAGCTCGCTCGCCGCGTCGAGCGTCGTCATCGCGAAGTAGCCGCCCTCGTCGAGCGTCTCCGTGCCCTTGTCGTCCTTGAAGAGGAAGTACTCGAGCTCGGGACCGACGTTGAACGTGTCGAAGCCGAGCGACTGCATGCGCTCGAGCGCACGCCGAAGGACGTGCCGTGGGTCGCCTTCGTACGGCAGACCGTCCGGCGTGACGATGTCGCAGATCATCCGCGCGACCTTCGTCTCGCCCTCCTTCCACGGCATCACCTGGAATGTCTCGGGGTCCGGGATCGCGACCATGTCGGATTCCTCGATCGCGTTGAAGCCCGTGATCGACGAGCCGTCGAAACCCATGCCGTCGTTCAGCGCGTCCTCGACCTCGCTCGGCGTCACCGCGAACGACTTCAGGTGACCCTCGATGTCCGTGAACCAGAGGAGCACGAACTCGACCCCTTCTTCGTCGATCCGCTTCAGCGCCGCGCGGCGCGACTCCTCGCTCGACGTTGCCCGGTGCTTGCTCTCGACCTGCGCCATGACTCCCTCCCTGAAAACACGAAAGCCCCAGGCGCCGCCGGAGCGCCTGAGGCAGCGTCGCCTCGCTGACGGCGTGAGTATACGTCCATGCGCCTCCTCGTCACGGGTGGGGCCGGGTTCATCGGCTCGAACTTCGTTCGCTACTGGCTCGACCGCCATCCGGACGACCGTCTCGTCGTCTACGACCTGCTCACCTACGCCGGCGACCGCCGCAACCTGGACGGCCTGGAGGACCGCATCGGCTTCGTCCAGGGCGACATCGCCGACGCCGACGGTGTGCGCGCCGTGCTCTCGGACGAGCAGGTCGACGTCGTCGTCAACTTCGCCGCCGAGTCGCACAACAGCCTGGCCGTCCTCGACCCGGGTGTGTTCTTCAGGACGAACGTCGTCGGCACCCAGACACTGCTCGAGGCGGCCCGGCGCCACGGTGTCCGGAGATTCCACCACATCTCGACGTGCGAGGTCTACGGCGACCTTCCGCTCGAGTCCGACGCGTCGTTCACCGAGGAGTCCCCGTACCGGCCCCGGACCCCCTACAACGCGTCC
>DASPSY010000083.1:0-58764 GCA_035623685.1 Gaiellaceae bacterium | reverse complement strand
GCGCGCCCCACTTCCCCTTTCCGACGTCCGTGACCACGAGCTCGCCGGCGGTCGGCCAGACGCCGGCCTCGACGACGTCGACCGTGGGCAGGCCAGCGGTGTTTCGCCGGAGGATCGCGGCGTTCGACGGCTCGGGCTCGACCGCGATCACCCGAGCGGTCGGAAACCGACACGCGAAGTCGACGGACGAGTAGCCGACGTTCGCTCCGAGGTCGAGGATCAGCCGTGGCTCGCGATCCGAGCGGAGCTCGACGTCTTCGTCGCCGAACGCCTGACGGAATGCCGCGAGATCGGACGTGCCCGGCCGCGCGTACACCGTCCTTCCCGAACGCGGGACGTCGAGCCTGATCAGGCTTTCGCGCGACACCCGCCCAGCGGTGGATCGAGACTGGGCTCCACCACGCCCGGCACCGTAACGGCTCGGGTCGTCGGACGCTCAGACGCGCCGGTCGAGCCGTCTCAGGCGGGCCACGGGTGCGCCCGCACGACGTCCTCGTCCACGTCCGCGCCCCAGCCCGGACCGCCGGGGATCGTCATGACGCCGTCCGCGATTTCGGGAATCGCCGTCGTCAGCTCCTCGCGCCAGGGGACGTCGTCGACGTCGACCTCCATGATCCGGACGTTCGGGATCGCCGCGCACCACTGCGCCGAGATGAACGTCGCCAGATGGCTGTAGTAGTTGTGCGGCGCGCAGTTCACCTCGAAGGTCTCGGCGAGGTCGGCGATCTTCTTCGCCTGGTGGAATCCGTTCCAGATCACGTCGACGGAGGCGACGTCCATCGAGCCTGACTCGAGGAACGGACGAAAGTCGCGATTCGTGTACAGGTTCTCGCCGGAGCAGATCGGAATCGACGTCCCGCGACGGATCGCGGCGAGCGACGTCGGATCGAACGCGTCGACCTCGAGCCACATCAGCCCGCGATCGGCAAGCGCACGCGCGACACGCAGCACGCCCTCGGTCGTGAGGTTGAAGTTCAGGTCGACGATCGGCTCGACGGCGTCGCCCGTGCCCTCTCGGAACGCATCGAGCAGCCGGCGCAACGCGTCCTCGACGTCGGTCGAGGGATTGCGGTCGAGGCCGTCGCCCTGGAACCCCGGCATCAGCACCTGCGGGTCGTCGCCTGGGACGACGATGTTGGTCTTGAACGCGCGGAAGCCGCGCTCCGCGACCTCGCGGCCGAGCGCGACGACGACGTCGTACGAGGCGAGCTTCGGTGTGCCGGTCGCCTTCCACGCCCTCGCACGTGTCGTGCCGCAGTGCGACCAGTAGAGGTCGACCGAGTCGCGCGTCGGCCCGCCGAACAGCTCGTGGACGGGGACGCCGAGGGCCTTTCCCTTCAGATCGAGGAGTGCGTTCTCGATCCCACCGAGCGCCTTCTGCACGACCGATCCGGGGCTCTGCCGCGTCGCCCGGTAGAGATCCCAGTAGATGCGCTCGACCGCGCGCGGGTCGCGTCCGAGGACGAGCGGCGCGAGATCCTCTACGACGCCGGCGAGCCCGCGCGGCGAGCCGTGCGAGTCGGTGACCTCGGCCCAGCCGACGAGCCCGTCGTCGGTGGTCGCCTTGAGGAAGATCCACGGGCGCCAGCCGGCGTCGCAGATCAGCGTTTCGAGTCCGGTGACCTTCATGCGGGCGGAGGATACGGGGGCCGCTCCACCGCCGGCAGCGACGCCGTGCCCGACTCGACGAGCGCCTGCGCGCGCTTCCAGTCCTCTTCGTCGTCGACGTTGAACCCCTCGTACCCGGACGTGAGGAACGGCGCGAGCACGCGGCCCTCGCGCGTGCCCGTCTCCGTGACGACGCGCGTCCACGCGATCTCCAGCGCGCTGTTCTGGACGTAGACCTCGGGCAGCGCCTGGTACTGGCCCGCGTGCCAAGCGACGTCGAGGTGCGCCTGGTCGAGCAGGGGTCGCATCGTCGCGCCCTCGAGCACCCACATCTTCCCGGGATGCTGCTTCACGAGCTCCACTGCGCGGATGGACTCGGCGGCCGGAGTGTCGAGCAGCTGCTCGAGGCCACGACGAAACGCATCGGGCCCGCGGAACGGATTCGTCGCACGCACGAGTGCGAACAGGTCGTACGTCTCGGGGAGCCGGTCGAGCGTGTAGGCGAGCCACTCGATGTCGGGCGACGTCGCCGTTGCGTACTCGGTCGGCCGCAGGAAGGGGACGTCCGCGCCGTACCAGCGCGCGATCTCGGCGATCTCCTCGCTGTCGGTCGAGCAGACGACACGTTCGAAGACGCCTGCCTGTTGCGCCGTGGCGATCGCGTAGGCGATCAGGGGGTGGCCGGCCAGCCGGCGCACGTTCTTGCGGGGAACGCGCTCCGACCCGGATCGCGCCGGGATCAGCGCGACGGCAGTCGGCATCGTTCCTCCGCCTCGGCGAGCATCCGCTCGAGCTCGGGCGTGTCGACGCCGACCCGCCGTCCGGCGCGGACCGCGGCGCCGGTGATGGCGTCGAGCTCGGACGGGACGCCGGCGGCGATGTCGCGGGCCGTCGAGCTCGTCAGGAGCGGCGGCATGGCCTCGATGATCTCCCATTCCGCCTCGGCGGAGAGCGTCACGCCGTCGCGCTCCGCGACTGCGCACGCCTCCCCGATCGCCGCCTGGAGCCGAGGGCGCCACTCCGGATCGGTCCGCAGCTCGCCGATCGGCCGCTGCGTGCTCGAGGTCGCAGCGGCCGTCGCCGCTTGCCGCGCGAGCTTCTCCCACAGCACCTCGGCCTCGCTACCGTTCACGCGCACGTCGATCCCGGAGCGACGCAGAAGCTCGGTCGTGGCGGCCGGCACATCAGACGCCACAGTCATCACGACGCTCGGCGTCGGCTGGATCACCACGCCTGGCCGCTCCAGGAAGGCCTCGATCCGCCCGATGCTGCCGGCGACCACCGACCCACCCGCGACTCGCCTGCGCAACGTCGACATGTGCTCGATCCCGTTGAGCAGCGGGACCGTGATCTCGGCCGCCGCCCTCACTCGGTCGAGCGCGTCCTCGAGCGACGGCGCCTTCACCGTCACGAGGAGGAGATCGACCGGTTCATGCAGCTCGTCCGCGACGTGAACGCGCGCCACGAGGTCTTCCGCGCCACGCCTGAGGGTCAGACCGCGACACCTGATCGCGTCGGCCGTGGGCGGCCGCGCGACACAGACCACCTGCACGCCGGTGAGTGCGAGCGGCACGGCGACAGCGGCACCCACGGCACCCGGCCCGAGGACCGCAACCGTTTCGCTCACGTCTTCGCTGGGTCGGCGACGATGTTCACGTACCTCCAATCCGTGTAGACGTCGAGCGCCTCGGCGCCCGCCTCGCGCCATCCCGTCCCCGACTGCTTCACGCCGCCGAAGCCCATGTGGGGCTCGCTGCCGTGCGTCCCGCCGTTCACGACCACGACACCGGCCTCCACCTCGTCGGCGAAGCGCATCGCCCGGTGGACGCTCGCCGTATGGATCGCGGCCGTCAGCCCGTACGGGGAGTCGTTCACGAGCTCGAGCGCCTCGGAGAAGCCGCCGACGCGGTAGAGGATCGTCACGGGCCCGAACAGCTCCTCGCGCGAGAGCGTTGCGTCCCGCGAGACGTCTTCGAGAACGGTCGGCGCGAGCCACCAGCCGGGACGATCGAGCCGCTCGCCGCCACAGACGATACGGGCGCCGGACAGGGCGCCGACGATGCGCTCGAGTGCCGACTCGCTGATCACCGGGCCGGCCTCGTACGAGCGTGCGCCCTCGACCAGGCGCTCGCGGAACTCCTCGTAGACCGAGTCGAAGACGACGAGACGGCTCGCGGCTGCGCACCGCTGACCCGCGTTCGAGAACGCGGACGCGAGCGACCATTCGACGGCCCGTCCGAGATCCGCGTCGTCGCAGACGACGAGCGCGTTCTTGCCGCCGAGCTCGAGCACGACCTTCGCCAGGCGCAGGCCTGCGCGCTCGTTGATCCTTCGTCCGGTCTCGGCGGATCCCGTGAAGCTGACGAGGTCGACGTGCGGCGACTCGACGAGCGGCGTCCCGGCTTCGTCGCCGAAGCCGTGGACGACGTTCAGTACGCCGCGCGGCAGACCCGCTCCGTGACAGACCTCGGCGAAGAACGCGGCCGACGCAGGCGTGTGCTCGGACGGCTTGAGCACCGCCGAGTTCCCGCAGAAGACGGCCGGGAACGCCTTCCACGCGTAGTTCGGCAGCGGCGTGTTGAACGAGACGATCAGCCCGGCGACGCCGACCGGGCGCCGCGTTGCGAGCACAGTCCGGCCGGGTGTCGAGGACGTCGTCGTGCGCCCGTACAGGCGCCGCCCTTCACCGGCGACGAAGAATGCCATCTCGACGGCGGCGTCGGCCTCACCGAGCGCGAGTTGCATCGGCTTGCCCGTTTCCTCGGCGACGATCGAGGCGGCCTCCTCGCGGCGGGCGCGCAACGCAAGCGCGATCTCCCGGACGATCTCGCCGCGTTCGACCGGCGTGCGTGCTGCCCACGAAGGCCGTGCGCCCCTCGCCGCGTCGACCGCGTGCTCCACGTCGCGCGCGCTCGACCGCGCGGCACGACAGAGGAGCGAGCCGTCGGCCGGGCGCAGCTTCTCGAAATGATCGCCCTCCGCCGGGCCGACCGGTTCTCCGTCGATGACGTTCGGGACCTCGGCCGGGCTCACCAGGCGGACCAGCCGCCGTCGGCGACGAGGTTCGCGCCGGTGACGTACGACGATGCATCCGAGGCGAGGAACACGACGGGGCCGACGACCTCGCCTGCCGCTGCGAGTCTGCCGATCGGCATGCGTGCGGTGTAGGCGTCCACGAACTCCCGCGGCTGGTCGTTCTCGACTCCGGCGAGCGTGAGCGTGTTGACTCGAACGCCGCTCTTCGCCCAGTAGGTGGCGAGGTAGCGCGTGAGGTTGTAGAGCGCCGACTTCGAGACCGAGTAGGCGACCGGCTTGTAGAACTCCTCTCCGCCACGACGGCGGAAGTCGTAGACATCCTGCACCGGCGAGAGCATCCCGTAGATCGACGAGACGTTCACGATCGAGCCCCGGCCGGCGGCGGCCATGCCTGCGCCGATCACCTGGCACGGAACGAGCGTGCCCTTGACGTTGGCGTCCATCACTCGGTCGAACGACGCGGACGGATAGGTCTCGAACGGGCCGACCTCCTCGGCGGGCGCGTCCGGAGGCGAGTCGAGCGCCGCGGCGTTGATCAGCACGTGTGGCACGTCCCACTCGTCGACGAGCTCCGCTGTCGCGCGCTCGACCGCGTCCCGGTCCGTCACGTCGACGCTGAACGCGCGTGCGGAACCGGCCGAGGCGTCCGCGACGTCGAAGCTCGCCACCTTCGCGCCGAACGCGGCCAGCCCGAGTGCGATCTCGGAGCCGAGCTGCCCCGCGCCGCCTGTGACGACCGCGACGCGGTCCTCGAGCGAGAAGAGCGAGTCGTTCACGTCCGCTGCGCCGCCCAGACGCCGTCGCAGAACTCGCGGACACAGCCGGTCCCGCCGCCGCGCGACAACACCCAGCGCGCGAGCGGGAGGACCTCGGGCCAGGCGTCGGCGGGAACGACGGGCAGGCCGACCACGCGCAGGCACTCGGCGTCGTTCACGTCGTTCCCGACGTATGCCGTCTCGTCGAGCGCGACGCCCAGCTCGCTTGTCCGGTTGCGGAGCACGCCGAGCTTGTCGTCGACGCCCTGCACGCAGTCCGCGTCGAGCTTCCGTGCGCGCGCGCCGACGAGCGGGTTCTGCTCCGCGGAGACGATCAGGTAGCGGACACCGACCTCGTCCAGCCTTCGCAGGCCAAGGCCGTCGCTCCTCGAGAACGCGAGCGACTCCTCGCCGTGGGCGTCGACCCACACACGGTTGTCGGTGAAGACGCCGTCGAAGTCGAAGACCGCGAGTCGCACCCGCTCGAGCAGCGGCTGCAGGTCGGTCACGACCGGGCGGAGGCGTGCGCGGCGGCCGACTCGGAGAGCGGCTCCACGTCGTCGAACGTCACGAAGTCCTCGCATGCGATCGGACGACGCAGCCGGCGTCCCACCAGGCGGTCGAGCTCGTACGGAGGCAGGCCGCCGTCCGCGGGCGACTTGATCGCGATGTCGTCCTTCGTCAGCACGCGCCCGAGCTCCAGGTCGCGCGCGGCGACGAGCTTCTTCCCCATCTTCTCGAGCGGCTTCGCCTCGACGGGCAGCGGACGCTTCACGCCGTCGCCGAGCGCCGCGGGAATGCGGTGCAGGTCGCGGACGAGCCGTCGCATCCCGTCGGGCATCAGCGAGTACGCGTGATCCGTGCCCTTGGCAGCGTGGTCGAGCGTGAAGTGCTTCTCGATCACGCGCGCACCGAGCATGTATGCGACGAGCGCCATCGAGATCCCGTTCTGGTGGTCCGAGAGCCCGATCACGAGCTCGGGGAAGCGCTCGCGCAGCGTCGTGATCACCCGCAGGTTGAGATCCTCGGTCTGCGCCGGATACGCAGCGGTGCACTGCAGCACGCACAGCTGCGAGTTGAGCGGGACGATCGTGTTCACCGCGCGCTCGACATCCTCGATCGTCCCGCCGCCCGTGGAGAGGAAGATGGGCTTGCCGAACGCCGCGACGTGACGCTGCAGAGGTGTGTTCAACAGGTCGCCCGAGGCGAGCTTGAACGCCGGCGCCTCGAGCTCGGCGAGCAGATCGGCGCTCTCGAAGTCGAACGGCGTCGCGAACAGCGTGACGCCGACCTCGCGCGCACATTGCTGCAGCTCGCGGTACTCGTCGGCGTCGAGCTCCAACGCCTCGCGGTGCTCGCCATAGGTCCGGCCGAAGCTGAACTCGTTCTCGTACGGCTGGTCGTAGAAGTCACGCGTATAGAGCGTGCGATTCGAGCGCTTCTGCAGCTTGACCGCGTCGACACCCCACTCCTTCGCAGAGCGGATCAGCTGCTTCGCCTTCACGACGTCGCCCTGGTGGTTGTGGCCGATCTCGGCGATCACGTAACAGGGAGCGTCGTCGGAGACGACGACGCCGTCGACCTCGAAATGCCTGCTCATAGGGCGGGATGCTACTCGCCGCGCCGGGCCGCGGTAGGCCGCTTCGTGCCGCGCAGCGCCGCGAGATCTGCGTCGACGAGGAGGTGCACGAGGCCGGGGAAATCAACCTCCGGCTGCCACGAGAGACGCTCGCGAGCCTTGCTCGGATCGCCGACGAGACGGTAGAGCTCAGCCGTGCCGCGCTCGAGCGCCGAGTCTGCGCGTACGTACCGCTGCCAGTCGAGCCCGACATGCTCGAACGCGCACTCGACCAGCTCGCGGACCGAGTGGCTCTGCCCCGTCGCGACGACGTAGTCGTCCGGGAGATCCTGCTGGAGCATCAACCACATCGCGCGCACGTAGTCGCGGGCGTAGCCCCAGTCGCGACGTGCCTCGAGGTCACCGAGCACGAGCTCGCTGTCGAGGCCGACGGTGATCCGCGCGACACCGTGCGCGACCTTGCGCGGGAGGAAGTCGAGCGGCCGGCGCGGAGACTCGTGGTTGTAGAGAATCCCGGAGCACGCGTGGAGGCCGTAGCGGCGGCGGTACGAGCGAACGCTGAAGTGCGCGTACGCCTTCGCAACGCCGTACGGCGTCACCGGCGCGAGCGGCGTCCTCTCCGTCTGCGGCGTCTCCGCGGGCTCGCCGAAGATCTCGCTCGACGACGCCTGGTAGAAGCGGATCGCGGGATCGACGACTCGGACGGCCTCGAGCAGGGACGTCGCGCCCACGGCTGCGAACTCCGCAGTCTCGACGGGCCGCTCCCACGAGGCGGGGACGAACGACGGCGCTGCGAGGTTGTAGAGCTCGTCGGGCTCGACCGCCTCCAGCGCCTGCTCGAGCGACTGCTGGTCGAGGAGGTCGACCTCGAGCAGCTCGACGCGACTGCGGATCTCCGCGAGGTTCTCGGGCTCGCCAGCACCCGGACGCACGATCCCCGTCACGCGGTAGCCCTGCTCGAGCAGCAGCTCGGCGAGCAACGAGCCGTCCTGTCCGCCGATCCCGGTGATGAGTGCGCCGCGTTCCGTCATCTCTCGACCCGCGCGAGCGTAGCTGCGTCGCGCAACGCAGACAGGAGCGCCGTCGTCACGCTGTCCCAGCCGAACTCAGCCCGTGCGCGCTCCCGTGCGGCCGCGCCGAGCCGGCGGCGCAGCGCCTCGTCGCCGAGCAGCCGTTCCAACGCCGCACGCAGTGCCGCCGGATCGCGCGGCGGCACGAGCACGCCCGTCACCCCGTCGAGGACGAGGTCGAGCAGCCCGCCGACCGCGCTGGCGACGACCGGCTTGCCGTGGGCCATCGCCTCGAGACAGGCGACGCCGAATCCCTCCCGCCGGGACGGACATGCGACGACGGCCGCCTCGCCGTAGAGCCGCTCGAGCTCCGCCCGAGGAACGAAGCCGCGCGCGCCCGGAACCTGCTTCCGCAGAGGCCCGTCGCCGGCGACGACGAGCGGAAGACCCCGGGCCGCCTCGACGAGCTCGAGCACGCCCTTCTCCTTCGACAGCCGCCCGGCGTAGAGGACGGACGGCGGGCTCTTCTCCGGCACGATCGCCGCGGGGACGTCGACGCCGTTCGGGATCACGCGCACCTCGCCGCCGCCGAGCCTGCGCGCGATCGCCGCGAGCGCATTCGAGACGCAGACGACGACCCGAGCTCGTCGCAACACCTGACGGGCGACCTGCGGGACCCGTTCGGCGAGGACGGCATCCGTCCCGTGCAGCGTGACGACGAACGGGCGGCCCGTCCGGGCGGCGACCCAGCCGGCCGGAAGCCAGTGCGCGTGGACGACGTCGGCGTCGCGCGCAGCGGCCCGCGCGGCGCGAACGAACGACCCGAGCATCAGTGGCGCGACGCCGACCAGCCACGGCCTGCGTCTGACGTTGCCGAGCACGCCGTGGCCGTACGCGATTCCGTAGTGGCGAAACGACTGGGGCGAGACGACCACGACCTCTGCGTAGGCCTGCAGCTGTCCGACGGAGTCCGCGACGAATCGACCCGCGACGTCGCCGTCGGAGCGCGGGTACGAGGTCGTCAGCACGACGACCTTCACCGTCGCAACGGACGCATGAAGACGAGCGGCAGGGCGAGCGCGAGCGCGATGAACGCGTAGAAGTAATAGAACTGCATCGTCAGGTAGAAGAGGTTCGACGCCATCGTCCCGGCGAGCGCCGCCGTCATCCCCCACGCGAGCGGCCGAACTCGTGCAGCCGCGGGCTCGCCTGCCGCAGCGAGCGCGCGACCCACCGCTCTCCCGGCGCGTAGGCGCATGAACACGTAGCGGAGGAACGCGAAGAAGACCGCCGTGCCGACGAGCCCCGTCTCGACGAGCAGCGCGACGTAGAACGAGTGCGGACCCCAGTTCGACTTGCCGGTGACGAATTGGTAGTAGACCGAGAACGTGTTCAGGCCGAGGCCGAACAGCGGATGCGAGTGCAGGATCTGCGGGACGAAGTCGTAGACGCCGATGTGCGCCTTCTCCGAGCGGCCGTTCGTCTGCAGGCGCGACCGGATGAGCACGTCGAAGTAGTGACGGCGTGACACGACGAGAGCGATCACGATCACGGCGACCCCGGCAAGCGGCGCGAGCAGCGCACGCGAGGTCAACGTCCGCCGGTACGGCAGCGCGAGGATCGTCAGGCCGACGAAGTCGCCGAGAAGGCCGCTTCGCGACAGTGTCGAGAGCTGGACGAGGAAGAAGAAGGCGAGCAGGAGCGCGAGCGGCACACGCAGGCGATGGCCGCGCTCGAGCCGCAGGTAGACGGGGAGCAGCATCATCAGCGGCATCACGAGCATCACCGCGAGGTGGTTCGGGTCGCCCGTCAACGCATTCGGTCGAAAGATCGTCGCGCCTCCGACCTTGCCGTAGACGTTGATCGCGGTCGTCCCGCCCGTGATGGGCGCAATGAGCACGTGGTCGAGGTTGATGCCGCGACGCGCGACGAGCAGCTGGAGCACGCCGTAGCAACAGTTGGCGAGGAGGCCGACGACGAATGCCGCGATCGCACGCCAGTAGAACCGCGTCGAGCGGCGGGTGAGATATGCGACACCCGCCGCGAGGAAGAGGAAGTGGACGATGAACTTCGCCATTCCCTTGATCCACTGGTCGAGCGACTCCCTCGTCTGGATGTCGAAGAACCCGATCAGGTAGATCGCGAGCAGCGTCGCGAAGACGATCAGCACGATCGCGGTGGTCTTGGGGAACCGCCGCTCGCCGCGCTCCCACCACTCGAATGCGAACGCGACGAGGAAGAGGATCGTCAGCACGTCGGAGATGCCGACGTCGACACCGACGCTCCACTGCACCTTCTCCCACGTGACGCAGAAGAGCGTCGCGAGGAAGAGGAACCCGGTCAGCCTCACGCGGCCAGGCCTTGCAGGAGATCGGCGAGCTCGTCGATCCGGGCAGCCCGCCCGAGCCGCTCGCGGTCGGCCGGCGACAGCGGCGTCCCGTCGAGCGTGCCGGCGGCCCACGCGTCGTGCAGCTCGCGCAGGCAGGCGACCAGGCCCTGAACGTCGTCGGGCGCGCTGATGACGCCCGCGGCCGTCTCGCGGATCAGGTCGGCCGCGGCGCCTTCCGGGGGAACGGCGGCGAGAATCGGCCGCTCCGCCGCGAGGTACTCGAACACCTTGCCGGAGAGGACGCCGCGCCCGCGGCCGGACGCCTCGGGGATCAGCAGCAGCAGCGCGTCCGAGTCTCGCTGCAGCGCGAGCGACCGGCGGCGGGGGACGTAGGGGATCAGCTCCAGCCGGTCTCCCAGGTCGAGCTCGGCGGCCCAGTCGCGGTCGGAGGAGCGGAAGTCGCCGACGAAGCGCGCGATCACGTCGTCGAGCCCCGACTCCGCCAGCGCCATGAGGAACGGCCGCGGGTCGCGCTTGCCGAAGAACGAGCCCGTGTGCGTGATGCGGAACCGGTCTCCTCGCCGGTACTCGAGACCGGCGAAGTCGTCGAAGTCCGCGCCGTTGAGGATCGGGACGACCACCCCGCTAGGATCGAGCGCCCGCGCCTCGTCGGCGATCGCATCCGAGGCGGCGACGATCGCGTCGGCCTGCCTCGCGACGAGCCGCGCGACCTGGTCACTCGTCTTCTCCTTCGCCCTGACGAGCGCCCGCTCGACGTTGCGGTGCGGATGCGCGGCGATCGAGTCGCGCAGATCCGCGACCCAGCGTGCGCCGGTCGCCCGCTTCACGGCAGCGCCGACGAGGTGCACCGAGTTCGGAGGCGACGTCGTCAGCACGACGTCGATCTCCTCCTGCCGCACGATTCGCACGCCCGCGGGAATCGCGGTCAGGTTCCAGCCGACGTTCTCGTCGGGGACGAGCAACCGCCTGGACAGCGATCGCGCCTGCCGCGAGAGGCGGTCGAGCCCGTTGCGGCCGTGGAGCTCTTCCGCGAGCTTGCGCGAGCGCGGGCCGAGGTAGCGCGCGCGGTGGACCCACGCCTGCGTCGGCGGCTGGAGCTCCGCGTCGACGTGCAGCCACTTCGGGTCGTCGGGCGCGAGGACGTGCGTCTCGATCCCGTGCGCCGGGAGGTGCGCGGCGAACTTCAACGGACGCTGAACGCCCCCGCCGCCGGCAGGCGGGAAGTACATCGTCACGAGCAGCACCTTCACGCGGGTCGATGGTAGAGCGAATAGCGTGCGTCGCTGTAGACGAGCTTCCACGGCGGCCGGACGTGGAACCGCCGCCGGTCGATCACGATCCAGGTTGCGAGCAGCCGCTCGGGGATCCTTATGTCCCCGGTTGCGAAGTAGTGGTTCGTCGCATAGCGGCGGCCGTACGGGTTGTTCGCCTTCGTGTCCGCGACGTGGGCGGGCGGAGCCGACGCGACGTAGACGGGGAGATACGCGGAGATCCGGTAGCTCGTCTCGAGATCCGAGAAGACGACCGCGCGCTTCGGCACGTCCTTCCGCATCGCAGCGAGCAGCCCCGGTGACGGCATGTACGGGTCCTTCGTGCGCGCGGGCGTCCAGTGTGCGAATCCGTGGATCACGACGGGCAGCGCGAACAGGGCGACCGCCAGCGCAGCCAACGGGCCGCGCCGCTCGAGCTGCCAGCGCCGGACGAGTCCGAGCACGACGGCGATTGCGGCGCCGGCCAGCGCGATCCACGTGACGATGCCGGGGCCGCTCCCCGCCAGCTGTCCGAACCCGCCGGGATACGCGGACTGCAACGCGACTCCCGCCCCGAGCGCCACCGGCAACGCGAAGACGCCGATCAGCCGGGTCAGGACGGCGGCGCCACCGGCCAGCGCGAACGCGAACGGCACGAACCCGGCCGCGCGTCTCGCCTGCGAGAGCGAGATCGAGTCGGCGAAGTGCGGGAAGAGCCACGGCGTCAGCTCGAGCACGAGGACGACGAGCGAGCCGCCGAGCACGAACGCACCCCACCGTCTGCGCGACGCGAACAGCCCGAGCGGGATGCAGAGCAGCGACGCGACGGCGATCGCTCCTCCACGCGCCACCACCTCGGGCCGCAGCGCGTAACGATGGAGCGAGTCGACGTGGAGCTCGGTCGCGTACTTCGCGAGCGACCTCCGCAGCTCCGCAGGACCGGGTGAGTGCGACCGCGTCTCGTCGACGATCGGCGCGATCCAGGCGAGCGCGAGCGCTGCCGGGAGGACGAGCGCGGCGAACGCCAGGAGGCCCGAGCGCACGTCCTTCCGGGTCAGCAGCCAACGAACGACGAGGAAGCCCGCGAGTGGGAGCAGCAAGAAGACGGCGGTCGTCGTGTGCGTGAGGAAGACGGAGCCACCGAGCGCTGCGAGCGTCGCGAGCAGGCGCCAGCTCGGCTCCCGGACCGCGAGGAAGAAGATCGTCAGGGCGGCAGGCGCGAGCACCTGCCGGTCGACGGTTCCCGGTTGGGCCAACAGCACGAACGAGCCGCCGTGCCCGGGGGCGAGTGCCGCGCCGGCGACGGTGGCGATCAGCACGCACAGGCCGAGCCACGCCGAACGGAACAGCGCAACGCCCGACTCGTAGACCACGGCGAACGCGATCGGCGCGATCGCGCTCGGCTCGTGGAGCATCACCTGCGTCGGGTCGACGCCCGCGAGCTTGGCGACGAGCGCGAGGAAGCCGTACCAGATCGGGAACGCGTAGCCCGGATGCAGTCCGCCGTTCGCAAACTCGTCCACCGACCGAACGTGCAGCGAGCTGAACGAGTCGAGCTTCCGCACCCGGCCGAGGTGGAAGAGCGCGTCGCCGTGGAGGACACCCGAGACGTGCCAGAGCGCGACGCCGAACGCGAGCCCGACGAGCGCCACGCCGAGCGTGTCCCACGCTGGCGGCCCGGACACGATCTGGTACGCGAAGGGCAACGCGGCGACGCCGATGCAGCCCAGCACGACGAGCGCGACCCAGATCGACGTGTGGACGAGGAAGACGACGAGCAGCGCCGGAACGAGCGCCGCGACCGCCCAGGCCGCAGTCGCCGACACACCCCGCAGGCGGAGCGCGCGCGCGACGATCGCACCGGGGAGCAGGACGACGAGCGAGGCGGCGACGAGCCGCAGCCAGAGCCCGAAGCCGTCGGCCGGGAGGAGCCGCGCGACTCCGAGCAGCGGCAGGGAGAGCAGGAGGAGCGACGCGCCGCTAGTGCGCTGCAGCGCCCACCCGGCCATTCCACTCCTCGGCGAGCTCGCGGAGACCGGGACCGTCGACACGCCAAGAGTCTCGCGCGTGGAGCCGCATGCGTGTGCCGATCCCCGGCTCTCCACGGACGAACGGCGCGAGGGCCGCCCGCGCCGCGTACTGGCCGCCGGTGGCCACGGCGGCCACGCGCGCCCCCGCCGGCGAGTGGTGCTTGTGCCAGTACCGGTGCCTGCTCCGCCAGAGCTCGTTGATCCGGCGCTCGGGGATTCCCGCCGTGAACTGCGACTCGTGGTGAACCACGGTCACCCCGGGGAAGTACCGCGACTCCCACCCGGCTCGCCTGAGTCGATGCTGGAGGTCGACCTCCTCCGAGTAGAGGAAGAAGCCCTCGTCGAACAACCCGACCTCGTCGAGCGCCTCGCGCCGAAGGAGCAAGGCCGCGCCGACCACCCAGTCGACGACGCGCGGCCCGCCGCCGGTCGACTGCGTGACGCCGAGCTTCCCGAGCGTGAGCAGCCCGAGCACGGAGACCGCCGGGGTCGGGAACCGCCAGGCCGAGTCCTGGTGGACGCCGTCGGGATACTCGAGCCGCGGGCCGAGCGCCGCGACTCGCGGGTGCCGGTCGAGGTACGCGGTCATCGCGCCGAAGTCCCAGTCGCGCGACGTCGTGTCCTCGTTCAGGACGTAGACGTACCGGCCCGTAGTCGCACGGATCACGGTGTTGTGATTCGCCCCGAAGCCGGCGCGGAAGTGCTGCTCGATCAGCCTGACGTCGGGGAAGCGCTCGCGAACCGCGGCCGCCGAGCCGTCCTCGGACGCGTTGTCGAGCACGACGAGCTCGACCTGCACGGACGTGGTCGCAAGCGCGGGCTGCAGCGACTCGAGACAGGCGACCAACAGGTCTCGGCTGCTCGTGTTGACGATCGAGACCGAGACGTCCGGGACGGACGTAGCCACCTAGCGCGCGAGACCGCGTGCGACGAGCGCGGCGCGCGCTGCGTCGACCGAGTCGAGCGCGTCCTGCGTCTCGAGCCAGGCAAGGAGGTCCTCCATCCCGCGCTCGAACGGAATCTCGGCCTCGAAGCCGAGCAGCCCGCGCGCAAGGCTCGTGTCCGCATAGCAGTGGCGGATGTCTCCCGCGCGGTACGTGTTGGACACCTCCGGCTCGATCTGCTTGCCGAGCCCGCGGGCGATCACGTCCGCGACCTCGCGGACGCTCGTCGGCGTGCCGGTGCCGACGTTGAGCGTGCGTCCGTCCGCTCCATCGTGCTCGAGTGCGAGCGCGCAGCAGCGCGCGATGTCGCGGACGTCGATGAAGTCGCGCGTCTGATCGCCGTCCTCGAAGACGATCGGCGATCGATCGTTGAGTAGCCGCGAGGAGAAGATCGCGGCCACGCCGGTGTAGGGGTTCGAGAGCGCCTGGCGCTCGCCGTAGACGTTGAAGAACCGAAGCGCAACGGCGGGAATGCCGTACGCGGCACCCACCGAGAGCGTCATCTCCTCGTGGTCGCGCTTGTTGACGGCGTAGATCGACGTCGGCAGCAGCGGCTTGGTCTCGGCAGTCGGCTCGGGCTCGAGCGCGCCGCCGTCCGACCCGACGACCTCCCACTCGCGCGCCGCGAGCTGTGCCTCGGCGCGGATGCCGGGAGCGAGCCCCGATTCACCGGTGCGCGGATTCCGGTACTGGCCCTCGCCGTAGATCGACATCGACGAGGCGACGAGCAACTTCCGCACGGCATCGCGGCGCGCGACGACCTCCTCGAGCACGACGGCCGCTCCGATCGCGTTGATCGACGTGTAGCGCTCGATCTCGTACATCGACTGGCCGACGCCGACGGCCGCGGCGAAGTGGACGACCGTGTCGACGCCATCGAGCGCGTCGCGGACCGCGTCGTGGTCGCGGACGTCGCCGACGACCAGCTCGACGGCATCGTCGAGGTAGTCGGGGCGCTCGCCTGCGCCGTGCACCTGCGGATCGAGGTTGTCCAGCGCACGGACGTCGTGCCCATGCGCGAGCAGACGGTCCGCGAGATGCGACCCGATGAAGCCCGCGCCGCCCGTGATCAGCACGTTCATGGCCGCGGCGGAGGCTACCTCAGCTCCGGCGCGCGCGGACGCGCCAACCCGCGCAGATTCTCGACGGCGAGCACGACGGCGCCGGGAAGCGCGAGCACGAGCGTGACGAGGAAGAACAGGAACCCCGTCGCGAACGCGGCGTCGTGACTCACGCCGAGCTGGCCGAGGAAGCTGACGAAGAACGCCTCGCGCACGGCGAACCCGTTGATGGTGAACGGGACGAGCATGACGAGAAAGAGCAGCGGCCCCATCACGTAGTAGGGACGGGGCGACAGGTCGACGCCGACGGCCTTTCCCGTACACCAGATCGCCAGGACGCGGACGGCTTGGACCGCGAGCGTCAACAACGACACGCCGAACAGGAGGAGCGGTCGGGTCCGGAAGCCGTGGATTGCCTCGTACACCGCACGGATCGGGCGCTCGAGGCGCGCTTTTCGCAGCAGCGGCGCGAAGCGCCGCAAGGGCCGGCGCGCGCTCCGAGAGAAGAGCACGACGCCCGCGAAGATCGTCGCCACCACGAACGCGCCCTCGATCCAGAGGTACGCGCCGACGTCGTAGCGTCCGACCGCGAGCACGAAGCCGACGGCGGCGAGCGTCAGCGTTGCGGCGCCTCCGAGCGCACGCTCGAGCAGGACGATGCCCGCGGCCTGCCCGCCCTTCCCCGGATGGCGTCGCGCCGTCTCGTAGATCCGGGACGCATCGCCTCCGATCGAGGTCGGCAGCACCTGTCCCGCGGTGTACGAGACGAAGTACGCCCTGATCAGCCAGGGCAGCCGCTCGTCCATGTCGCTTGCGGCGAGCAGCCGCTGCCAGCGCCATGCCATCGGCAGGACGGAGCCGGCCATGATCGCGACCGCCGCTGCGAAGTAGGCGACGTCTGCGTGCGCGAGGATGTGGAGCGTCTGGCGGAGGTCGATCTTCCAGACGAGGTACGCGAGACACAGGCCCGTGACGACGAGCGTCAGCGAGACGCGGAGGCCGCGCGGTCGCCTCATCCCGCGAACCGTGCGTGCACGCGCCGCAGCGCCGCGATCGCGTCGCCGATGTCGTCGTCGGAGTGCGCGGGCGAGAGCGGCAGCGACAGCACCTCTGCGCCTGCGCGTTCCGCCACGGGCAGCGACGGCTGGTCGGGGAAACGCTCGCGGTACCACGTGAGCTCGTGCACCGGCAGGAAGTGGATCGACGTCGCGATGTTCTCCTCGGCGAGCGCGCGCTGATACTCGTCGCGCGTCGCTCCCGCACGTTCCGCATCGATGCGGACGATGTAGAGATGGAGCGCGTGCGTGTCCCGGGGGTCCCGCTCGAGCGGCTCGATACCGTCGAGCTCCGCGACGGCATCGTCGTACAGCTCGAACTGGCGCGCGCGAATCCGCGCGTGCGTTTCGAGCTTGTCGAGCTGGACGAGCGCGATCGCTGCAAGCACGTCCGAGAGGTTCGCCTTGTACCCCGGCACCGGGATGTCGTAGCGCGAGCCGTCGCCGCGACGCATCAGGCGAAGGTCACGGACCGCGCCTGCGAGCTCGGCGCTGTCGGTCGCGATCAGCCCGCCCTCGCCCGCGGCGATGTTCTTCGTCGCGTAGAGCGAGAAGCACGTCGCGGCCGACAGACCGCCGATCTTGCGTCCCCGGTACGTGCTCTCGGCGGCGTGAGCCGCGTCCTCGACCACCGGCAGGCCGAGCGCATGGATCGGGTCGAGGTCGCACGGCTGGCCCGCGAGGTGGACGGGGAGGATCACCTTCGTGCGCTCTGTGATCGCGGCGGCGACGCAGGCGGGATCGATGTTGAGGTCGGAGTCTCGGACGTCCACGAACACCGGTGTCGCGCCGGTGTGGACGATCACGTTCGCCGTCGCGGGCCACGTGATCGGCGACGTCACCACCTCGTCTCCGGGCCCGACCCCGAGCCCGACGAGCGAGAGGTGGAGCGCTGCCGTTCCCGAGGCGAGCGCGAGGACGTGCTCGACCTCGAGGTACTCCGCCATGCGCCGTTCGAGCTCCGCTGCCCGTGGGCCTGACGTCAGCCAGCCTGAGCGAATCGTGTCCGCGACCGCGGCCACCTCGTCGTCGCCGACCGCGGGCGGCTGGAACGAGAGCATGGTGTCGCGCCGCACGGAGACGTCCTGCATCGCCGTCGAAGCGTAACCGCGGCCGAGGCGTGCCCCTCCCCGGTCCGAGGGACTCTGCCCGGGAACCTCCCGTTCAGACGAGGGCGCCGGCCTCCGCAGGCGCCGGCTCGACATCGAAGCGGATCAGCGCGGAGCCGCGGACAGCCCATGCCAAGGCGTCGGCCCTGGAGGCGCCGACCGCCAGCAGCGCACCGGCCCGGTCGGACCCGCGCATGAGCGGCCCGAAGCGGTGACCGGGCTGGCGGTAGAGCCGGATTCCCCGCACCCCGTCCAACGCGAACGCCTCCTCGAGGCCGCTGACGCGCCGGAGCTCGCCGGCCGGCGCGACGAGGAAGCGGACACACCCGCCGCCCGCCCGCTCCGCCGGCGCGAGCTGCTCCGGCCTGACTGCCCAGCCGAGCGAGACGGCGAGCGTGAGCCCGTTGAGGTCGACGCCGAGCACCGCTCGGCATAGCTCCGCGTCGTGCCCGCCGCCGAGCCGGGCCGCGAGCTCGCCGACTCGCGGCTTGCCGTCGTCGCCGACGAGCACCTGCGTGTAGCTCGGCCCGTCCTCGATCCCGACCGCCGCAGCCGCTGCCGCGGCAGCGTCGATCACGGCGGCGATCACCGGCGCGTCGAGGTCGCTCGGCCACGCGTGCGTCAGCGCGACCCCGAACGCCGGCGGCGCGGCGGTGAGCCGGTCGGTGACGGTCAGCGGCTGGAACCGGCCGCCGGTGGAGAACGCGTTCACCGTCACCTCGCGCCCCGGGACGTGCTCCTCGACGAGGAGCATCGCGCTCCGCGAGGCGTCGAGCGCGATGCCGACCGCCTCCTCCATGCCCTCCGGGCCGGAGACGAGCGTCAGTCCCCGCTGGCCCTGGCGGTCGGGCGCCTTGACGACGCACGGATAGCCGAGGCGCGACCCGGCCGCCGCGGCCTCAGCGGCGCCCGAGCACGTCACGTACTCCGGCTGCGGCACGCCCGCATCGGCGAACCGGTCGCGCTGCCGCAGCTTCGACGTCGACAGGATCGCCGTGTCGATCGTGATCGGATGGGGCAGCCCGAGCCGTTCCGAGACGCGGGCCGCGATCGCGACCGGCCAGTCGATCCCCGGCGCGATCACGCCGTCGACCCGCTCCGCTCCCGCGAGCCGCTCGATCCCGGGCTCGTCCTCCGTCGAGACGATCGCTCGCCGGTCGGCGTAGCGGAATCCCGGCGCCGAGGGATCGCGGTCGACTGCGATCACGTAGATGCCGCGCTGCCGCGCGGCGGCCAACAGCCCGATTTGCGCCGGCCCCGCCCCTAGGACGAGGAGACGGTCGCCCGCTCCTCCGAGCTCTCGATCATCCGCCGCCACCACGCGTCATTCTCGCGGTACCACGCGATCGTGCGCTCCAGACCGTCGTCGAACGAGGTGCGCGAACGCCAGCCGGTGAGTCGCTCCATCTTGTCCGTCGAGCCGATGTGTCGGTCGACTTGCCCCGGCCGCTCCGTCACGAACGACTTCAGCGACGGGGGTTTGCCGAGCATCGCGAGCACACGATCGGCGATCTCCGAGACGGAGATGTCGACGCCGGTTGCGACGTTCAGCACTTCGCCGGCGAGCGATTGCAGCGGTGCGGAGATCACCGCCTCGATCGCCTCCGCGTCGTCGTCGACGTAGAGCCAGTCACGCGATGCATGCCCGTCTCCGTGCACGGTCAGCGGCTCGTCGAGTAGCGCCTGCGTGATGAAGCGCGGGATCACCTTCTCCGGATGCTGACGCGGGCCGTAGTTGTTGAACGGGCGGACGATCACGATCGGCAGGCCGTACGTGACGTAGTACGAGTAGGCGAGTCGGTCGGCGCCGGCCTTGGTCGCCGCGTAGGGCGAGCGCGGGTTGAGCGCATGGTCTTCGTCCATCGGAGACCGGTCGGCGGTCCCGTACACCTCCGACGAGGAGATGAGGATGAACCGCTCGACCGGGGCACTCCGGATGGCGTCCAGGAGGATCTGCGTTCCCTCGACGTTCGTCGTCACGAACTCGGACGCTCCGTCGCGGATCGACTTCTCGACGTGCGACTCGGCGGCCGCATTGACGATCACGTCGACCTCGCGGACGACGTCGCGGACGAGCTCCGCGTCGCGAATGTCGCCGCGCACGAACGACAACCGTTCGTGGGCCATGACGTCGCTGAGATTCTCGAGGTTGCCTGCGTACGTCAGCGCGTCGAGCGAGACGACCTCGTGCGGCGTCGCGGCGAGGAGATGGCGGATGAAGCTGGACGAGATGAAGCCTGCACCGCCGGTCACGAGCACGCGCTTGCTCATCGCGCTCACAGCTCCCGGTCGATCGTGTAGATGGGCCTGCCTTCGACGTCGCGCTGGATGCGTCCGAGGTACTCACCGATCAGCGCGAGGATGAAGCCCTGGATCCCGAGGACGAACAGGACGGCGACGCCGCCGAACAGCGGCCCCGGGAAGTTCGACCTCCCCACCCAGAACACGATCCCGTACGCGCCGAGCGCGATCGCGAGCAGCGTGCACAGCGCGCCCAGCGCGACGCCGATCCACTGGATCGGCTGCGGCCAGAACCCGGCCAGCACGTGCAGGGCGAGCCGCGTCAGCCGAAGTGGCGAGTACCGCGACGCTCCTTGCCGCGCACTGTGCGACACGTCGACCTCGACCACGCTCGCACCGCCGGAGAGCACGAGCGCCTTCGTGAACTTCTGCTTCCCGATCGCGCCGAGCATCGGCGTCACCGCGCTGCGGCGGTACGCGTTGAAGGCGCAGCCGAAGTCGGAGATCGGGACGCCCGTGAAACGGCGGAGCATCCCGTTGATCAGTCGCGACGGCAGCGTGCGTCCCCACGAGTCGTGGCGCGCGACCCGCGTCCCGCTCGCGACGTCGTTTCCCGCCTCGATCGCCTCCACGAGCCGGGGAATGTCCTCGGGCGCGTTCTGCAGGTCTCCGTCCATCGTCACGACCACGTCGCCGAGCGCGCGCGACAGACCCGCGTGCATCGCCGGGTGCTGGCCGAAGTTGCGCTTGAAGCGGACCGCGCGGACGTGCGGATCGCTCTCGTGGAACCGCGCGAGCGCCTCGAACGTCCCGTCCGTCGAGCCGTCGTCAACGAAGATCAGCTCGTAGGAGCGAGGGCCTGGCCCGAGCGTGTCGACGAGGCGCCGGTACAGCTCGGGGAGCGAATCGACCTCGTTGTAGAGCGTGATCACGACGGAGAGGTCGGGAGCGTGAACCTCCCGAGCCAGCTCCTGCCCGCGGTGCAGGACATCGATCTCTGCCATCGCTGACGAGACCTTACCCCGTCACGAGCAGCGGTTTCTGCGCGGTCCAGACGACGACGACCGCCGCGTCATGCCTCGGCGGTCGCCGTGTTTCGAAGCGACTTATGCGGCCTCGGCGAGCGCCACCGGCTCGACCGCCGCCTCGGCGGAGGCCTCGGCCGGCGAGCGGCGCTTGCCGATCGCGAACGCGAGCAGCGAGCCGACGGCGACGATCGCGGCGCCGACGTACACCGCGGGGTTCATCCCAGCGACGAAGTGCTGACCCGAGCCGTAGCCGCCGTAGCTCGCGAAGATCGACGCGAGCACCGCGACGCCGAACACACCGCCGAGCTCGCGGATCGCGTTGTTCGCGCCCGACGCCTGTCCCTCTTCCTCGGGGCGAACCGAGGAGAAGACCACGTTGGCGACCGGTGCGAAGAACAACGCCATTCCGATCCCCGAGACGATGAACGGCCCGACGAGGTCGACGTACGGCGTCGTCGGCGTGGAGACGGTGGCGATCCAGGCGAGACCGATCGCCTGCAATGCCAATCCGATTCCGAGGAGCTTGTGACCGCCGATCCGATCGGACATGGCGCCTGCGATCGGGGCGACGATCATCGGCATCGCCGTCCACGGCAGGATGCGCAGGCCGGAGGCGAGCGGCGAGTAGCCCTGGACCGTCTGGAAGTACTGCGCCAGCAGGAAGATGGCGCCGAACATCCCGAACGACATGAACAGGGACACGCCGTTCGCGAGTGTGAACGTCCGGTTCTTGAAGAAACGCATCGGCAGCATCGGCGCGGGAGTGCGAAGCTCCCAGACGACGAACGCGGCGAGGACGATCAGTCCGGCGAGGATCGAGCCGACGATCTGCGGCGAGCCCCAGCCGACGGCGTTGCCGCGGACGAGCCCCCACACGATCCCGAACAGGCCGGCGCTGGCCAGCAACAGCCCGCGCAGGTCGAGGCGGCTCGTCGGGCCGTAAGACTCGTCGAGCTTCGTCAGCGCGAGCGGGACGAGCACGATCCCGAACGGCACGTTCAGCCAGAAGATCCAGTGCCACGAGATCCCGCTGACGACCGCGCCGCCGACGAGCGGCCCGAACGCGACCGCGAGACCGCTGATCCCGCCCCACGCGCCGAGCGCAAGCCCGCGTTTCTCGGCGGGCACGGCGGCGGACAAGATCGTCAGCGTCAGCGGCATCACCATCGCGCCGCCGAGCCCTTGAACGGCGCGGGCCGCGTCGAGCGCGCCGATCGACGGCGCGAGCGCGGCGGCGGCGGAGGCGGCGGTGAAGATCGTCAGCCCGACGGCGAGCATCCTGCGGCGGCCGAGCCGGTCTCCCAGTGCTGCACCGGTCAGGAGCAGCACGGCGAACGTCAGCGTGTAGGCGTTCACCGTCCACTCGAGCCCGTTGATGCCGGCGTGGAGATCGCGGCGGATCACCGGGATCGCCGTCGTGACGACGAGGTTGTCGAGCGTGGTCATGAAGACCGCGGCCGACGTGATCGCAAATGTCCAGAAAGTTTTCGTCTTCATGGTTCGCTCCCTTCGTCTGCTCCGATGGTCCGCCACACGCTTTGGTCGGCGCGTCCGGGCTCCAGGTTCTCGTGGTGCGGATAACCGGCGTCTTGATCGTGAGTCATTACTTACTTACTGAGGAAAAAAAATCAGCTCAGCCCCTTCGAACCGCTCAGCAGGCGGGCTGCCCAAGGCTCGTCGCCGTCCTGCAACCCCATCGCCGCGATCACGGTGAGGAGCATCCCGACGGAGAAGAACTTCGAGATCTTCTCCGGCCCGGCGCCCGACACGCGCTCCGCGTAGGCGACGAGATCGCCGTAGCCGTTGCGCACGACCTCCCGAATCTCGGCGTCCTCGCAGGCCGAGTACGCCTGGAGCTGGGCCCGCAGCCGGATACGGTCGGGCAGCAGCTCCTGCATGTACGCCTCGCCCATGGCGTGGAGGGCAGCCTCGCCGCGCTTCCCCTCCGCCGCGCGCTGGAAGAGCTCGAGTGTCTGGCGGAAGCACCGGGCCACGACGGCCTTGAACAGCTCCCGCTTCGTGCCGAATAGACGGAAGACGTAGGGCTGCGAGATGCCGGCCGTCGCGGCGATCGCCTCGGTCGAGGCGCCGTCGAGCCCGCGAAGCGCGAACTCCTCGAGGGCGGCATCGAGGACCGCCTCCCGGCGCTCCTCCGCAGTCTTCCGCTCCGCCGTGACCATGGGTTGTAAGTTATTACTTACTTATCAACCTGTCAAGTGTCGCGACGACGCGGTCCAGATCGGAGTCCGCCAACCGCGAGTGGAAGGGCAGCGCGAGCCCGCGCTCGAAGCACGAGTCGGCGCCGGGAAAGGCTGCATTCGTGCGATACGCCGTCAGGCGGTGGAGCGCATGCGTGCCGATCTGCGCCTCGATTCCCTCGGCACGTAGGCCGGCGAGGACGTCGTCGCGGCCGTCGAGCTGGACGACGTACGCCTGCCAGCCGTGCTCGTCTCCCTCCTCGACGCCCGGCGTCTCGACGAGGTCTCCGAGGCGTTCCGTGTAGGCGGCCGCGAGCGCCCTTCTCGTTGTCAGCAGCTCGTCGAGCCGAGCCAGCTGCGTGATCCCGATCGCGCAGAGGAGATCCGAGAGCCGGTAGTTCGTGAACGGCTCCACGATGTCGAACGGCCCCGGCGCGATCCCGTGATGACGCAGTCGGCGGACCGTGGCAGCGAGCGCTTCGTCCGAGGTGGTCACGGCTCCGCCTTCGCCGGTCGTCACCACCTTGCGCGGGTGAAACGAGAGGCAGCCCATCACACCGAGCCCGCCGCACGGAGTTCCGCGGCGGCGCGCGCCGAGCGCACCTGCTGCATCCTCGAGCAACGCGACTTCGGCCGGGACGGCAGCTTGGAGCTCCTCCCAGTCGAGCGGGCGTCCGAAGAGGTGGACGGCGATCACCGCACGCGTCCGCGGCGTGAGAGCGTCGGCGACTCTCTCGACGTCGAGGTTCGTCGTGTGAGGGTCGACGTCGACCAGGACCGGCCGAGCGCCCGCGAGCACGACTGCGGTCGCGGTCGAGGGGAACGTGTAGGCGGGGACGATCACTTCGTCCCCCTCGCCGATGCCGAGCGCGCGCACTGCGAGATGCAGCGCGGCGGTCCCCGAGGAGACGGCGACGGCGTCTGCCGTGTCGCACGTGCGCGCGAGCCCGCGCTCGAACTCGTCCACCTTCGGCCCCATGGTCAAGAAGCCCGACTCGAGCACCTCGGCGACGGCGGCTGCCTCCGCGGGCCCGACGTCCGGCCACGCGAGCCGGATCGGCGTTGCCGCGGCTTCCCCGTCGCCCCGCACGAGCCTGCTACGCGAAGACGACACGCTCACGCAAGCGCCGGCTTGCGCGCTCGATACCACGCGATCGTGCGCTCGAGCCCTTCGTCGAGGTCGACCTTCGCCTCGAAGCCGAGGAGGCGCCTCGCCTTGTCCACGTTCGGGATCCGGATCTCGACGTCGCTGTAGTGCAGCGGGCGGAAGACGACTTCGGCCGAGGAGCCGGTCAGCCGCCTGATCCGCTGCGCGAGGTCGAGGATGGTCAACGTCGAGCGCGCGTTGCCGACGTTGAACGTCTCGCCGACAGCCTCCTCGCGCTCGAGCACGAGCAGCAGCGCCTCCACCATGTCGTCCACGTAACACCAGGCGCGGATCTGCGAGCCGTCGCCGTGGATGACGAACTCGCGGCCCTCGAGCCCCGCCTCGATGAACGCCCGGATCGCGCCGCCGCCGATCTGTCCGGGCCCGTAGACGTTGAAGGGGCGCACGGTCGTCGTCGGCAGAGCGAACTCGTCGAAGTACGAGTGCGCCATGTACTCGCCCGCGAGCTTCGACACGGCGTACGTCCAGCGCGCCTCCCCGACCGACCCGCCGCTCGTGACGTGCGTCTCCTCGACGCGGTAGGCATGCGTCCCGAACACCTCGCTCGTGGAAAAGTCGATCAGCCGCTCGAGCGAGCCGCGCGCCTCGTGGGCGGCCTCGAGGACGTTGTACGTCCCGATCAGATTCACGCGCATCGTGCGCACTGGGCTCTGCAGCACGGTGTCGACGCCGGCGATCGCGGCGCAGTGCACGATGTGCGTCGCACCGACGGCGAGCTCGCGCATGAGCTCCGCGTCGAGCACGTCGCCCTGACGGAACTCGAAGTTCGGATGCTCGACGAGGTCGGGCGACGAGGAGAGCGCGTCACGGTGGAGGTTGTCGACGGCGACCACGGTGTTCGCGTCGACGAGGCGTCGCGCCAGCGTCGTGCCGATGAAACCCGCGCCGCCCGTGACGAGGATGCGCTTGCCGGAGAGCGCCATGCGGCGAGTCTATCCGCGTGTCTTCGCGCCGTCCCCGGCGCGCGAGCTCAGGTCGCGGGCTCCGGAATCGCCGGCGTCCCCGCGACATCGCCGTTGCGAACCGCGGCGGAGAAGGCGATCGCACCGAGCGTGAAGCCGACCGCGACGAAGACGAACACAACGCTCAGCGACACGTACTGGAGGCCCTCGCCGGCAAGAAGGAAGCCGAGCGGGCCGATCACGCTCGAAATGGTCACGACGGCCGTGAGCACCTTGGCCCGGAGCGCCTCGGGCGTCCGCACGGTCAGCACCGCGATCATCGGCGAGTTGACGAGCGGGGCACAGCACCCAAACGCGCCGAGTACGAAGACCACCACCCACCACGGCATCGGAATCGCGAGCAGCCAGAGCGGCAGCGACATCGCGAGGATGCCGAGCGACGCCAGCCGCAGCAACGGCATCTTGCGAACGAGCTGCGACGCGAGCAGGCTCCCGACGAGCGCGCCGCCGCCGAAGGCGGCGAACAGGAAGCCCACGATCTTCGCGTCCGCCCCGTACCGCCGGAAGACGAGCACGGGAAGCGTCACGACCAGACCTTCGGCGACCATGTTGATCACCGCGGCGGCGACCATCGTCGGTCCGAGCAGGCGGTCGTGCACGAGGAACCTCAGCCCGGCGAAGAGGCCGCGTGAAGACTCGTCTCCGGCTACGCGCTTGCCCGCGCGGACGAAGACGAGGATGACGACGAACGAGAACGCGTACGTCGCCGAGTCGATCAGCAGCACCTTCGGCGCGCCGATCCACGCGATCAACAGTCCGCCGATGATCGGACCGAAGAGCTGCGTCAGCTGGTTCGCGGCGCTCAGGAACGCGGAGCCCTGGGCGACGAGCTGCTCGTCGTCGCCGAGGACCTCCGGGAGGATCAGGCGCGACGAGGCGTAGTAGGGCGCGAGGAAGCAGCCCACGAGGAACGTCACGACGAGCACGACCCCGAAGGTGAGGTGGCCGGTCCAGTGGAGGATCGGGATCACCGCCATCAGCGGCGCGCGCGCCGCGTCCGAGATGTTCATCGTGCGCTTGGCCCCGATCCTGGCGATCAGTGCACCGCTGGGGATGCCGAGCAGCGCGACGGGCAGGAGCTCTGCCGCGAGCACCCAGCCCATCTTCGCTGTCGACCCCGTGGTGACGAGCACGAACCACGGCAGGGCGACGAAGGTCATCGCGGAGCCGCCGAGCGAGACGAACTCGGCGACCATCACCGCGGCGAGCGAGCGGTTCCGGAGGATGCTCACCGGCCAGATAATAAGACGTACGTACGGTTTTGTAAAGTGGGAACGTGCCGAAGGTCTCCGAAGCGCACCTCCAGGCCCGTCGCCAGCAGATCCTCGACGGCGCGAGACGCACGTTCGCCCGATACGGCTACGAAGGCGCGACGGTCGCGCGGCTCGAGGCGGAGATCGGCCTCTCGCGCGGCGCGATCTTCAACTACTTCGCCGACAAGTGGTCGCTGTTCATCGCCCTCGCCGCCGAGGACCAGCACGAGTTCATGCGCGCGCTCGAGGTCGACGGCGTCGATGGGCTGGTCCGGCGACTCGCCGAGGAGAGCCCCGACTGGCTCGCCGTCTACTTCGAGCTCGCGCGCCGGCTCCGCACGAATCCCACGCTGATGAAGGAGCTCGAGGAGCGCTCGCCCGAGGCATCCCAGCGAGGAGACGCGGTGATGGCGTCGCTCCAGCGATCGGGCGGTCTTCGCGACGACGTCCAGCTCGAGACCATCGTCGCCTTCGTAGGCATCGTCGCGAACGGCCTCGCGCTCGCGATCTCGCTCGGTCAGAGCTGCGACGTCGACGCGTTGCTCAGACTCGTCCACGCCGGAATCGACCCTCCGCGCTAGCATCGCGAGCCTGGTGACGGGCAGGCATGGCGAAGAGGTCTTCACCGAGGCCGGCTACCGCGACCTCGTCAGGCTCGCGAGGTCTCGATTCGCATTCGCCTCGTTTCGGGACTACCGCACCGCACCGCCGCAGTCCGTGCTGTGGCGCCACGACCTCGATTTCTCCGTCCATCGTGCGCTCGCCTGTGCGCGGATCGAGGCGGACGAGGACGCACGGGCGACGTACTTCCTCCTCCTGCACAGCACGTTCTACAACGCGCTCGAGGAAGGGATCGTACGGCGGATGAGGGAGATCCTCGATCTCGGCCACGAGCTCGGCCTGCACTTCGACCCGGCGTTCGATGGCGGTCGAGGCCCCGACGAGGCGCTCGTGCGCGAACGAGCTCTGGTCGAGGACCTGCTCGGGCACGAGGTGACGGCGTTCTCGTTGCACAACCCCGACGTCGCGGGCTGGGCCGACGACCGCGACGAGATCGCCGGGATGACCAACACCTACGGGGCGTATCTGTCCGAGCACTACGGCTATGCGTCGGACTCGAACGGCTACTGGCGCTTCAAGCCGCTTGAGGATGTCCTCTCAGGCGGCGAGCACGATCGGCTGCAGGTGCTCACGCATCCCGAGTGGTGGGTGCCGGAGCCGATGAGCCCGCGAGACCGCGTCACGCGGGCGATCGACGGCCGCGCCGAGTTCCAGCACGCCCGCTACGACGGGATCATGACGGCGATGCGGCGCGAGAACGTCGGGCGATAGCGACGAGCTCCGCCGTCCCTTCGAAGCCGCAGCTCATCAGCGCGTCGACGATCGAGAGCCCCGACTCGAAAGGCGATACCGACTGCTCGTAGGTCGGGTGCACGAAGTCCTGGGGCAGGAGCTCGAGCCCGTGCTCGGCGAACTTCCCGTCCTCCTGGTAGCGGTAGGCGTCGCCGCCGGGCATGTACGCCGTTCCGCCGACGGCCTGGGTCAGGGAGATCAGCAGGTCTGTGCTCTGCCCACTCGCGTCGAGCTCGGAGCTGCGCACGAGCTTGCCCTCGTCGAGCCCGATCGACCGTGCGACCGTCCGGAGGTTGCGCTCGTTGAGCTCTGCGATCCGCTCACCACCCGACAGCAGCTCCTCGACCAGCGCGAACGTCTCCTCGAAGAACGGCGAGCGCCGGTAGTTGTGCTCGATCGTCCGCAGGGCCTTCCGCCGCCACGGCTGCGCGTCGTCGATCAGCACCTCGTTGATCGGCTGTTCGCTGCCGGCGGCGCGCACGATCGGCACGGTGATCCACGCGGACTTGCCCGAGACGAGCATCTTCACACGGTTGATCCACGTGCCTTTGCTCGTGCGGGGGAACTGCACGTCGTCGAGCAGGACGAGCACGTCGGCGCGCGCGAGCTTGTCGAAAAAGCCGAGCCACGGCAGGAAGTTCGGCTGATGGATCGCGACGAGCTTGCGCACGCAGCGAGGATAGACCGGCCGGCAAGGTTACGATCGCGCCCGATGCGGACCGTCCTCTTCGTCGGCGCAGGCGTCCATCAGCGACGCGCGATCGAGCAGGCGCGCGAACGGGGACTTCGGGTCGTCGCGGTCGACGCGGATCCGGAGGCTGCCGGCCTCGCGGTCGCCGACGCCGGCGAGGTCGTGGACTTCAGCGACGTCGACGCGGTCGTCGACGTCGCGCGCCGCCACGGGGTGGACGGCGTCCTGACGATCTCCGCGGACCGGGCCGTCCCCGTCGTCGCGGCCGTCGCGGAGGCGCTCGGCCTGCCCGGGATCGGCACCGAGACCGCACATGCGATGACGAACAAGGTGGTGATGCGGCGCCGGCTGGCCGAGCTCGGCGTCCCACAACCCCGGTTCGCCGCCGTGCGGTCGCTGCAGGAGGCGCGCGTCGCCCGCGACGAGGTCGGATTCCCCGCGGTCTTGAAGCCCGCCGACTCGGGCGGCCAGCGCGGCGTCTTCCGTGTCGACTCGCCGGACGACGTCGATCGCCATCTGCACGCCACGCTCGCCGAGTCGCCGACGCAGGAGGCCGTGCTCGAGGAGTTCGTCGACGGCCTCGAGCTGAACGGGCTCGCCGCTGCGCGCGGCAGCCACGTGACGTTGCTGACGCTCTCCGACCGGCTGCGTCCGCCCGGCCCCGGCTTCGGGGTCGGGTGGATCCACGTCTATCCATCGAGCCTGTACGCCGACGCGCTCGAGGAGGCGGAACGCGTCGCGGTCACGGCCGTGCACGCGCTCGGTCTCCGCGACGGCGTCGCCTTCCCGCAGCTGATCGCCGACGACGACGGCCGCGTGCTCGTGGTCGAGGTGGCTGCGCGCGTTCCGGGTGGACAGATGGCCGACCTCGCGAGGCATGCGATCGGCGTCGACGTCGTCGACATCGCGCTGCGGCAGGCGCTCGGCGAGGAGGTGGGCGACGAAGACGTCCGCGCACGATTCAGCAGGCCGCTCGCGATTCGCTTCCTGACCGCGAGCCCGGGCCCGCTTCCGGTCGGACGCGTGCGCCGCGTCGGCAGCCTCGAGCGCGCGCGCGCGGCCACCGGCGTCTTGCAGGCGGACGTCTTCCTCACCGAGGGAGAGGTGATTCGCCCGGTGCACGTCGACGCAGACCGTCGCGGCTACGTCATCGCCACCGGTCCGACGACCGTGCTCGCGCTCGAGGCCGCGGAGACGGCGGCTCGGCTCGTCGACGTCGAGGTGGAGCAGACGGCCGACGCCGCCGTCTAGCGCCGCAGCGCTCCGCGTCCGAGCCGCGCGAGGTGCGTCAATCCGATGCGAGGGTCGTCGCGCGACATGAGCGGATCGACGTACGGCGGCCGCTGCGGCTCTGGTCGACGGTGGTCCTTGAGCGTGATCGACCATCGCTTCCCCGACGAGGTCATGCGCCGTGGAGCGGGCGGCTCGCCGATTGCATCGAGGTACGCGATCTGGGCGAGGTTGACACCGCAGGCGGCTGCGAGTGAGTGCCACTGCCACAGGCGCGGATTGACCTCCATGAGCTTGTACAACCCGTCCCGCGGGTCACGCTTGAACTCCACCTGCGACACGCCGTGGAAGTCGAGGCCGCGAAGCAGCGTCAGCCCCTGCTCGACCACCTCGTCGTTCCAGACCGCCTCCGCGACGCGCGCCGTGCCGATCCCCGGGGGATCCTGGAGCAGCTTGCGCCCGCAGAAGAGTCCGAGCGGTTCCCCGGCTCGGTTCAGGTAGCTGCCGAGCGAGTACAGCGTGTCGTCGCCGCCCGGGATCAGTTCCGTCACGATCGGCCCGTACGGCTGGACGCGCTGCCACGCCTCGTCCAGCTCGGCACGCGTCTCGCAGCGGAGCGCCTTGACGCCGAAGGCGCGGCGGAACGGCCCCGGCTCGAACGGCTTGACCAGCACGGGGAAACCGAGCTCGTCGGTCGGCTCGGCGCTCGTGCGCGGGACCGGCACGCCGAGCGCGCGCGCACGCTCGAGCTGATGACGCTTGTCCTGGACCCGCTCGAGCACGTCCCAGCCGGGGCAGGGCAGCACGAACCGGTCGCCGAGGCGATCGTGCGCCCGTGCCACGGCGTTCAGGTCGCCGTCGTCGAGCGCGAAGAGCGGCGCAGGCGCGTCGAGCCGGTCGCCGAGCTCTTCGAGGAAGGCGACGTACACGGTCTCGTCGTCCACCCGGCGCGGCGAGACGTGCGCCTCTTGGACGTACCGGGAGCGCAGGCCGAGCGCGTCGGGACGGTGGTCGACGGCGTGCACCGGGATCCCCTCGCGGCCGAGCGCCTGCACGGTCGAGATCCCGGGGACCCAGCCGACGTTGAGGACGACTGCCGGACGCGTCATCGGGCGCGCGAGACTAGCATCGTCGCGTGGAGCCGTTGACGGTGCTCGTGACGGCATCGGGCGCCCCGGGCACGGCGGCGCTGCTCCGCGCGCTGCGCGGGAACGGGGAGCGACGCGTCCGTCTCGTCGGGACCGACATGTCCCCGCAGGCGATCGGCCGCCACTTCTGCGACGCTTTCTACGTCGTCCCGCCGGGCGGCGACCCCACCTTCGCCGACGCGATGCTCGACGTCGCGAAGCGTGAGGGAGCCGACGCTGTCCTGCCGCAGTCGTCCTTCGACCTGCTCGGCCTCTCCGAAGCTCGCGGCCGGTTCAACGCTGCAGGGATCGCGGTCCTCGTCTCGCCTCCCGACACGATCCGCGGCGCGAACGACAAGGCCGACGCCTATGCGATGCTCGAGCGGATCGGAGTCCGCGCACCTGCCTGGCGCCGCGTGACCGGGGGCCGAGCGCTCGCGGCCGCCGCCGAGGAGCTCGGCTACCCGGGACGCGCCGTGTGCTTCAAGCCCGTCTTCGGCTCGGGCTCGCGCGGCTTCCGCGTCCTCGATCCGACCGTCGACCGCACGAAGCAGCTGCTGGAGGAGCGCCCGGGAAACCTCGCGATGAAGCTGACCGACGTCCTGCAGATCATTCCCGAGGACGACGGCCCCGAGCTGCTGGTGATGGAGCTGGCGGAGGGTCCCGAGCGGACGATCGACGGCATCGCGCGCGAGGGCAAGATCGTGCTCGCGCATCCGAAGACGCGAGAGTCGATGCGCGCCGGGCTCGCGATGTACTTCCAGACGCTCGTGGACGAGGAGCTGGTCGAGATCGCGCGGAAGATCGTGGCAGAGCTCCACATCGATCACTTCTTCAACATCCAGCTCGTCGGCGACCACGTGATCGAGATCAACCCGCGCATCTCGACGATCGTCTACCAGGACGACCTCAACATTCCGTACCTCGGCGTCAAGCAGGCGCTCGGCGAGCTCGGTGAGCAGGAGCTGGCGGCGGCGGCACGTCGCGTCCGACCTACGCGCCATGCCTTGCGCTACTTCGACCAGGTCGAGTGGGACGAGCGCTGACGGAGCCGGCGGTTACGCCTCGTTCAGCCACGTCTCGACGAGCTCGCCCGCGGACATGCACCGCCCGCCGCGCTCAGCGACCGCCTCGATGAAGCGGTAGTAGAGGCGGTTCCAACCGGCGGACGTGGCCGGGTCGAACCGATCCGGATGCCAGAGCACCGCGAAGCCGGCGCCGTGATCCGCTGCCTGGTCGAGCAGCCGCTCGAGCAGCGGCCACACGGCCCGCGACGAGAGGCCGAGGTAGCGCTCCTCGGCGAGCGTCACGTCCATCACGGCCAGCGGCACCTCGACGAGGTCCAGCGGTCGCTCGGCCTCGAAGTCCCACGGATGGAACGGCCGGGCGATGCCGGCTCGGAAACCGATGCCATCGGCGAATCCGAGCGAGGTGTCGTAGCGGAACAGGCGGTCGACCGCGACGAGATGCTGCAGCGGATCGAAGTGCAGATAGTGGTAGCGGTGACCGGCGACCGGTCCGGCGAGCTCGACGAGGCGGTCGCGCTCTTCGGCCAGACGCGCAGGCGTGATCGCGGTCGTGTAGCTCCCGTGGAGGCCGATCTCGCCGCCGGCCGAGCGAATCGTCTCGACGAGGCGCGGCCTGAGCTGCTCGTACGTCTCCGGCGCCGCGCCGTCGTGCGGATCGCGGTGCCCCGCGAGGACGAAGAACGTCGACGAGGCGTCACGCCGCCGCTCCTCGTCGCAGATCGTCACGAAGCGCCAGTTCGGATCCGTGCCGCGCGCCTTGTGCAGAGGCAGCTCGGCGAGCCCGCGCGCCTCGCGGAGCGCCGACCCGAGGCGACCCGCGGCCGCGTGTCCCTTCAGACGCGCCGCGGCGCTGCGCACGCCGACGCGCGTCCAGCGCCAGGGCGAGTCGACGTCGTGCGTCAGCGCGACGGCGAAGCGGGCGCCGTCCCAGCGCTGCGGCGGAATCCCGAGCCGGCGCCGCAGCCGCTCGAGCGGGGGATGGAGCGGGTCGAGGCAGGACGACGTCGATGGGACGCGGCCATGCTCGTCGCGGGGAGCAGGACGTTCCTCGAGGCGGGAGAGGTCGAAGAACGCAGCTGCAAGGTCGTCGCCGCTCGGGCGCTCGAGCCGGTCGACCGCCGCCCACCCCTCCGGCCGGTACGGCACGTCGTCGCCGAAGCCAAGCTCGCGCGCGCCGACCGAGTCGAGCACCCAGCGGGCCCGCCGCTCCACCCGCTCGGGAATCACGGCCGCAGTACCCGCGCCCAGTGCACGAGCGCCGGCCGCGGGTCGTCGCCCGCCCACATCGCGTCGACGTAAGGCGGCGGCTGTGGCACCGGCCGTGCTCCTCGCGCGAGCGTGATCGCCCAGCGCCTTCCTTCGGAGTGCATCCGCACGGGCGCGACGCGCTCGCCGGTGACGTCGCGATAGGCGATCACGGGCAGGTCGACGCCGCACGCCGCCGCGAGGCCGTGCCACTCCCAGAGCCGCGGGTTCACCTCGATCAGCTTGAAGCGGCCGTCTCGAGGGTCCCGCTTGAACTCGACCTGGGAGATGCCCCAGACACCGAGCTCGCGGAGGACGGCCAGGCCCTGGTCGACGACCTCGTCGACCCAGCACGCCTCTGCGACACGCGCCGTCCCGATCCCGCGCGGGCGTTGCTGCAGCTTCCGACCGCTGAACAGCCCGAGCGCCTCTCCGTCGGCGCGGAGGTACGAGCCCAGCGTGTAGAGCGTCTCGTCGCCTCCGGGGATCCACTCCTGCACGAACGGGCGGAACTCGCGCGCCCGTTCGAACGACTCCTCGAGCTCCGCGCGCGTCGCGCACGGAAACGCTTTCACGCCGAACCGTCGGCGGAACGCGGTCTGGTCGCCGGGCTTGACGAGTACGGGCAGCTCGAGGTCGTCGCTCGCCTCGTCGACCGTGCGTGGGACGGGCACCTGCGCGCGCTCGGCCGCCGCAACTTGCTTGCGCTTGTCCTGTGCGCGGGCGAGCACGTCCCACCCGGGAGACGGGGAGACGAGCTGCAAGCCGTCCGCCCGCGCGATCGTCTCGAGATCGTCGTCGTGCGTGGCGAAGACGACTCCCTCCTCGAGACTGCGGAGGAGGTCGACGAAACGGTCGCGCTGCGTCAGCCGATCCGGCGCGAGGCGCGGCTCTGCATAGCGCGAGCGGAAACCGAGCGCGCTCTCGCGGTCGTCGACTGCGATCACGCGCAGACCGGCGCGCCCGAGCGAACGGATCGCCGCGAGACCGGCGACCCAGCCGACGCCGACGACGACCGCCTGTCTCACGCTCGCGAGAACGAACGCGCGGTTCGCTTCAGCGCACGCTCGGCAGAGAACGCCCGCGACGCCGTCTTCCACACGATCGAGTACGGAACGGGTACTCCGCCGAACGAGCGCACGAAGCTCTCGACCGGCTTCAGCATCGACCCCTCGAAGTCGAAACCGGTCCTGCGCGCAGCGGCTTGGCGGATCGCCTCCCAGAGGACGAGCGTCGCCGCGCCGCGGACCTCCGCGTCCGTCGCCGCAAGGAGGTACGTCGTCATCCGCTCGTCGTGGACGAAGTAACCGCCCGCGCGCGCCACGCCCTCCGCGTCGCGCGCGACGAGGATCGTGCGCACTCCCCGTCTCGCTGCAGCTGCTTCGATCGCTTCGATCCCCTGCGGATCGCGGGAGAAGCGCTTCCGGTGGAGGTCGAGCAGATCGGCCAGTTCCGCCGTCGCGACGGTCATCCCGCTCTTCTCCGCCGCACGCACATGACCGCGGATGTTCTCGCGGAAGCCCGCGAAGACGAGGTCGAGATCGGAGAGGTCGAGCAGCCGCCACGTGTAGTTCGTCGTCTGCCGGAAGCCGTGCCAGCGCAGCGGTGTCCAGTAGTCGAAGCCGGGATTGCAGCGCGCCTCGAGATGCGCGAACGGCCCGATCGAGTCGAGCAGGCGGTCGACGAGTTTCAGCTCGCGTGAACGTCGCCGGGCACCGTCACCGGACGGGAACAGCGGGCCGAGGTACGGCGTCAGCGGCGGGTCGGCGTACACGGGCCCGAACCTGCTCGTCCTCGTGACGGTCGGCCAGGCCGCGACGATCCGGTCCGCCTCCTCGACCGTGTGAGCCTGCCAGCTACCCGGCGCGATCGCGTCGAGCCACCAGGACGCCGCGAAGATCGATCCCTGCGGAGACGACGCGACGAATTCGTCGTACGCCGTCGTCTCGACGCGCGGCTCCGCGATGCTCACGGGAGGCGACGGTACCATCCCCGCAAATGCCGCAGCTCCCGCCGAACGGCCTGCGCGTCGTTCACTGTCCGGTCAACATCGGGGGGATTCCGGCGACGAACGTGGCGGCGCTGAAACGAAAGGGAGTCGACGCGAGGCTCCTGATGTTCCATCCGCCGCGCCTGCGCTCCGACGAGCCGGACATCGTCCTGAACACGCCCGACGGGCTCTGGCGCCGTCAGCTCGTCCAGGCGCGCGCACTCGCAAAGCTGCTGCCCGAGACCGATGTCTTCCACTTCTACTTCGGCCTGACGATCGTGCCGCGCTCGCTCCAGTTCCCGATCCTCAAGGCAACGCGCAAGAAGTCCGTGTACCACTTCCTCGGCTCGGACATCAGGCGCAAGACGCCGGAGGAGCTCGAGTACCGCAAACGCGCCGACGCGCAGATCGTCGGCTCGTACGACGCGATCCGCTGGGTTCCCGAAGCCGCGGTCGTGCCGCCGGGGATCGACCTGTCGCGGTATCCGGTGGCGTCCGTGAACGGGAACAGACGAGGAGACGGACGCCCCCTCGTCGTCCACGCGCCGAGCGACCGGCGCAAGAAGGGCACCGACTCGGTGATCGAGGCGTGCGAGCGCGTCGGGGCCGAGCTGGACATCGTCGAGCGGGTCCGCCACGACGAGGCCGTGCAGCGATTTGCACGGGCGGACGTGATCGTCGACCAGCTCAACGCCGGCTGGTACGGCCTGTTCGCGATCGAGAGCATGGCTCTCGGCAAGCCCGTGCTCGGCTTCCTCAACGAGGACGCCGTCGCGCGCACGGAGCGAGCCTTCGGCGTTCGCGTGCCCGTCGTCAACGTCACGAAGGAGACCCTCGCCGAGCGGCTCGCCGGGGTGATCGAGGCGGGACCCGACGAGCGGCGGCGGATCGGCGAGGAGAGCCGCGCCTACGTGGAGCGCGTCCACGACCCGGACCGAGTCGCCGATCAGCTGCTCGAGATCTACGCGCAGCTGTGATCGAGCGACTGCGAGAGCTGCTCAAGCACTCGGCGATCTACGGCGTCGGGAGCATCGTCTCAAGCCTCGTCGCCGTCTTCCTGCTCCCGCTGTACACGCGCTACCTGACGCGCGCGGACTACGGCGCGATCGAGACGCTGATCGCGGCATCGGCGGTGTTCACGATCTTCCTGCAGGCCGGGATCAACAGCGCGTTCTTCCGCTTCTACTTCGACTCACCCGAACAGGCGGATCGCAACCGTGTGCTCAGGACGTCGTTCTGGTTCATCATGGCCGGCGCGACCATCGGGCTCGCGTTCGCCGTCATCTTCGCGTCGGAGATCTCGTCGTGGTTGTTCGGCACGACCTCGAAGGCCGACCTCGTCCGCGCCGCCGGTGTCCTGCTCTGGGCGAACCTCAACTACCAGCAGATGACGTCGCTCTTCCGCGTCGAGCAGCGCTCGACCGGCTACGTGATCGTCAGCCTCACGAACGTCCTCATCACCATCGGCGCCACGATCCTCCTCGTCGTCGGGTTCAAGCTCGGAGCGCTCGGAGCCCTGGTCGGGAACTTCACGGGGACGCTCGCGGTCTACTTCCCGCTGCTCGTCTACCGGCGCGTCCAGCTCGGGCTCGAGTTCGACACGAAGCTGCTCCGGCGCATGAACTCGTTCGGCCTGCCGCTCGTGCCGTCCGCGCTCGCGCTCTGGGTGAACAACTTCAGCGACCGCATCTTCCTCGTGAAGCTCTCGGGACCGGCAGAGGTCGGCCTGTACTCGATCGGGATCCGCGTCTCGTCCGCGATCGTCCTGCTCGTGTCGGCGTTCAGGACGGCCTGGCCGGCATTCGCGTACTCGATCGAGGACGACCAAGAAGCGCGGGCGACGTACGGCTACGTGCTCACGTACGTCCTGCTCGTCGTCTGCTGGGCCGCGCTCGCGCTCGGAGCGCTGGCGCCCTGGATCGTCGACCTCTTGACGACGCCCAAGTTCGCCTCGTCACAGCGGGTCGTCGCCCTGCTCGCGTTCTCGAATGCCGCGCAGGCGGGTTTGCTCGTCGTCGCAATCGGTATCGGCCGCGCGCGGCGCACGAAGTTCAACTGGGTCGTCACCGGCACGGCGGCGGTGCTCGCCATCGTCTTGAACCTGCTCCTGATCCCGCCCTACGGGATGATGGGAGCAGCGATCTCGACCGTCTCGTCGTTCACGCTCATGTTCTTGCTGATGGCGTGGCGCTCGCAGCGCATCTATCCGGTTCGCTACCAGTGGCGCCGCGTCGCAACGCTCGTCGGCGCAGCAGTCGCGCTGAACGTCATCTGCGTGCTGGCCAACACGCCGCTCCCGGTCGCGATCCTGGTCGTCGTCGCCTATCCGTTCGTGCTGTTCCCGCTCGGCTTCTACCTGCCGGGCGAGCGAACGCGCCTGCGACGGCTCGTGCCACTCTTCCGCTAGCGGAGCTCGTTCAGCGCCCCGAGGTCGCCGTCCGCCGGCCTCCACTCTGCGGCCGCGACGTTCGCGCGGACCTGCTCCGGCTTCGTCGCGCCCGCAATCACGGAAACGATCGCCGGCTGTGCCGCGAGACCGCCGATCGCGACGTCCAGCAGCCCGATGCCGCGCTCCTGCGCGAACCCCTCGAGCGCCTCGAGCCGCCCGAACGTCTCGTCGGTGAATACCTCGTCGCGGCCCGAGAGCCGCGTGCCCTCGGGCCGCTGCTCGCCACGCCGGTACTTCCCGGTCAGCAGGCCGCTCGCCAGCGGGAAGTAGGGGAGGACGCCGATGCCGAGGCGCTCGCACGTCGGCAGCAGCTCCGCCTCGGCCTCCCGCCGGAGGAGCGAGTACTGGTTCTGGGCGCTGATCGGCCGCGTGAGCTCGCGGCGTCGCACCAACTCGTCGACCTCCTCCACCTCGCCCGCCTCGAGGTTCGAGTGTCCGACGAAGCGCACCTTTCCCTCGTGGACGAGCTCGTCCAGCGCGCCGAAGGTCTCGTCGAACGGGGTAACGCCGTCCGGACGGTGATACTGGTACAGGTCGAGGTAGTCGGTGCGCAGCCGGCGAAGCGAGGCGTCGATCGCCTTGCGGATATAGGGACGCGAGCCGCGCTCCACGCTCCCGTCGCCCATGTCCCCGCCGAACTTCGTCGCCAGGAACACATGGTCGCGGCGGCCCTCGAGCACCTGGCCCAGCAACTCCTCGCTGCCGCCGCCGTTGCCGTAGATGTCGGCGGTATCGAACAGCGTCACCCCGAGCTCGAGCGCGGCGTCGACGACGGCGCGTGTCTCGTCGAGCCCGATGCGCCCGCCGAAGTTGTTGCAACCGAGACCGGCGACCGAGACCTGCGGGCCGTCCGCTCCGAAGGGGCGCATGCGCACCGGACAGATGGTAGTTGTTCGCCGGTGCGCTACCGGGAACTCGGACCGAGCGTCGTCGTCGGCGCCGTCGTCGTGCTCGCTCTCCTCGCGTTGCTCGTCGCCGGTTGCGGCCAAGGTGGAGGCGCGACGCTCGGAGCGTTCTCAGGCAAATGGGTCGGCCACACGCGCACGCTCACGATCGCCGACGGCTCCGCAAAGGAGTCGATCTACTCCGGGTGCTGCGACGCCGTGATCGCGCTCCGGTTGCGGCTGTCGTCGCCGCACGGCACGCCGAAGGACGCGAGCGCGACGGCGACGGTCACCGCGGTCCGGGTGCTCGACAAGAGCGCCTTCACCAAGACGCGGCCCGCACCGCAGGTCGGCGAGACCGAAACGCTGCGGCTCCGCGACGGCGTGATCAGCGACCGACTGACGAGGGCGACCTATTGCGACCCCGCCGCGGAAAGCGCGGGGACGTGCGGGGCCTGAGTCCAATCGAGCGAGCGCGCGCGCGCGCTACGCGACGACGCGATAAACCTCGAACACCTCGGCGAACTCGCGGTTGACGTTCGTCCCGTGCGTCCGCGCCAGACTGCGGATGTACTCCGAGTTGCTGTAGCGACGGTGCTGCTGTGAGGCGTAGCGCTCCAGCGCGGCGACCTTCTTCTCGACGTGCGACTGCTCGAGCGCGACATACGCCTGGTAGGCGAAGTCGAAGTTGTTCCACGGGATCTCGTAGCCGAGGATCGTCGTGCGCTTGAAGGCGCGAAGCCCTTCGTCCGCCACGACGTGGTGGTCCTGGTGGATGTCGTGGACGGAGGGCTGGAACACGGCGTCGGGGCGCCACTCCTCCCAGAGCCCGACGAGCAGCTCGAGGATGTCTTGGCGGTGCTCGGGAAACGTGCGCACGTCGAAGTCGTGGACGGTGAGGTTCTCGGCGGGGATACCGAGCTCGGCGGTGGCCTCCCGCACCTCCCGCGCGAGCGTGTCGGGCGGGAAACCTTCGGGCAGCGAGCGGGTGGCGATCGAGAAGGCGACGTAGCGGACGTCGGCCCCGCTCTCGACGAGCCTGGCCATCGTCCCACCGCAGCCGAACTCGCCGTCGTCCGTGTGCGGCGCCAGGACCAGCACGCGTTCCCACGCTCCGATCACAGCGCGGTTCATATCATCGCCGCAGGCCATGACCGACGGTGCGGCGATCCTCGGAGCGCTGGGCGCGGCAGCCGTCCTCTGCGGCAGTCGGCGTCTCGTGCTGGCCGCGGGTTTCGCCGCCCTCGCCGTGGCGGAGCTGCTGCTCGCGCACGCCGGCGGGCTCCACCTCTCGACAAGGCTCATCGGCGCCGGAGTCGTCGGCGTTGCCGTCCTCTGCGGGCTCGCGGCGCTGCTGCTCCGCGCCCGCTGGCTCGTGATCCCGCTCGTCGCCGTCGCCGCTCCGTTCCGTCTCCCGCTCGACTTCGGCAGGAGCCATCGCTACTTCGTCGCCGTCGCGCACGGCGGTCAGCTCGGACGACTGCTGCCGCTCTACCTCGTGCTCGCTGTCGCCACGCTCGCCCTCCTGTGGGACCTCGTACGCCAGCCCATGGTCGCGGCGATGCCGCGCGACATCGCGTGGCCGACGGCGGCATTCCTCGCCTTCGCATCGATCTCGGCCACGTGGTCGATCGACGTCGGCTCCGCGCGAAACGAGCTCGAGTACTTCCTGCTTCCCTTCGCGGTCCTCGTCGCGGTCGCGGGACGAGCGCCGTTTCCGGCCAACATGCCGCGGCTGCTCGGCATCATCGCCATATCGCTCGCCACGGTGTTCGCAGTCGTCGGCCTGGTCGAGGAGGCGACGCACCGGCTGATCTTCTACGCGCACAACCTCCAGGTCTCGAACACCTACACGTCGTTCTTCCGCGTCACGTCGCTCTTCCGCGACCCGAGTCTCTACGGACGCCACGTGGTGCTCGGGATCGGCGTGCTCGTCGTCTGCATGTGGCTGCGAAAGATCGACCTCGTGCCCGCGACGATCCTGATGGCGATCATGTGGGCCGGGCTCTACTTCTCGTACTCGCAGTCCAGCTACGCCGCGCTGTTCGTGGTCGTGCTCGCCGTGACGCTCGTCGCGGGTGACACGCGTGCCCGACGCGTCGCCATCGTCGCAGCGATCGCTGTCGTGCTGATCGGAGGTGCGATCGCGGCGTCGAAGGTCGTGCACACCTCCGTCCGGAAGGCGACGAGCGACCGCTCGAGACGGATCACGCTGACCGCGAAGGCGTTCGCGCACCATCCGCTCGCTGGCGTCGGGCTCGGCGGACAGCCGCGCGCGAGCCAGCGGCTCGCCGCCCACTACGGCCCGCTGCAGAACTTCGTCTCGCACACGACGCCGTTGACGGTCGCCGCCGAGCTCGGGATCGTCGGGCTCGCGCTCTACGTCCTCCTGCTGCTCGGCGGTGCGCGCGCGATCGACGACGTCCGGCGGCGCAACGAGGCTCTCGGGTTGTCGCTGGCAGCGGTCTTCTTGGCCCTCTTCGTGCACTCACTCGCCTACAGCGGATTCTTCGAGGACCCGATCACGTGGCTCGTGCTCGCGATCGCCTCCGCCTTCCTGCTGCAACCGGAGCCGTCGTCCGAGCCCGCCCGCGCGACGGCTGAGGCGCGCGAGGCCGTCACGACCCCATGAGCCGGATCGACCGGGCCGGCGCGTGGGTGGTGCTCGCCACCCTCGGCGTGCTCGTCGCGATCGACGTGCCGGAGCTCGGCTCCGATCCGTGGCCGTTCCACCCGGCGACCGTGCATCCGCACGGGCTGCTCGGGCCGCTTGTCCGGGCCGCGGGCCGCCACTGGGACCTCGGGCTCGTACGGACGCCGGGCGTGCTTGCCGGCTTCCTCGTCGCGCTCGTCGCCCTCGTCGGCTGGCGGCGATCGGCCTGGCGCGCGGACGTGCTCGGCGGGCTCGCCGTGGTCGTCGCACTCGCGCTGCTCGTCCCCGCGGTGGCCCTGCAGGCAGGGCTCCGCGAGTCGACCGAGCCGTGGTTGGACGTCAACGACTCGACCTACCAGATCGAGATCGCCGGCAGCCTCCTGCGACACGGCCACGACCCGTACGGGCGGAACTACACGGGCACCGGGCTCGAGCGCTGGTATCCGGCCGCCGGCTTTCCGGTGGGACGGAAGCAGGTGGCGCTCCACCACCTCGCCTACTTCCCGGGGACGCCCCTGACCGCTGCGGCCTGGGGCGTCCTGCCCTCGCCGCTCGACGACTACCGCTTCTTCACGCTCGTCTGCACGCTCGCGCTGTTCTTCGCCGCGCTCGCCTTCCGCGGTCCGCCCTGGCTCAGGATCGCGCTCGGCGCCGTCGCCGTGGCGAACCCCCTGGCAGTGCGCGCAGTCTGGTTCGGGACCGCCGACGCACCCGCGCTGCTCTGTCTCGTGCTCGCCTTCGCGCTTCTGTCACGGCGACGCTTCGTCTCGGCCGCGCTGCTCCTCGGCCTCGCCGTCCTGCTCAAGCAGTTCGCGCTCGTCGCTGTGCCGTTCTTCGCCGTGATGCTGCTGACCCTGCACGCGCCGCGCGCGGCGTGGAGGCGAGCGGCTGTCGCGTTCCTGGCACCGCTACTCGTCGGGATCGTCCCGTTCCTCGCCGCGAATCCGGGCGGCCTCTGGCACGACACGATCACCTACGGCGGCTCGACCTACCGGATCATCGGCTACGGGCTGTCGTCGCTCTGGCTCAAGGCAGGGTTGACGGACAACCGCTACAGCTCGTATCCGTTCGTCTGGTTCCTCGTGCTCGTCTGGCTGCCCGTCACGTGCTGGCTGCTCTGGCTCCAGCGGCGGTCGACGCAGCTGTGGGAGGGCGCAGCCGCGTTCACGGTCTCGATGTTCGTGCTGCTCTTCATCAGCCGTGTGTTCCAGACCTCGTATCTCGTCTGGCCGCTGATCGGGATCGTCTGCGCGGTCGCGCTAACGCAGGCGGACGACGAACGCGTGGGTGCGCGGCCCGACGTTGCCGGCGAGGTCGACGGCGGCGAGTTGCAGACGGTACGTGCCGGGCCCTAGCCGCTGCCCGTTCTGCTTCGTGATCCACTCGATCCGACCGGTGACGTTCTTCCCATAGCCCGGGCCCGCCACCTTCCGCCCGTCGGCATAGAGGATCGCGTGGGCGAACTCGCTGACCTTGTAGACGACGATCACGTGCGGCTTCGCCGTTCGACGGACCACGCGCGGGTGGTACGAGACGACCGTGATCCTCGGGGGGATCGAGTCGACGCGTATCGGATTCTGCAGGACGAAGACGCGGCCGTCCTCGATGGTGATGCGCGGCCGGTATGTGCCGTCGGGAACGGCAGGCGTCCAGTGGAACGTGGCCACACCCGGGTCGAAGCGCTGGTCGCGCGCGAGCGTCGCAACCGCGTGATCCTGGGCGTTCACGATCTGCACGGTCAGCAGGTGCTCGTGCCGGAGGTTCACCCGGATCGTCGCGGGCTTCAGCTTCGGCGAAACCGTCTGGTCGACGTGAATGACGGAGAACGGGGTCGTCTCGAGCTTCTGGCGCTCGGTCGTCGCGAACGCGACCGCTGTGCCTGCGAGCAGGAAGACGACGACGAGCGTCGGTCCCCACGTCCTCATTGCGGCGGCTTTCGGCGGAGGACGGTGCGGACGTAGGCCCGGTACTTCGACGCGGGCACCATTCCGTAGACGTGCGTCTTTCCGACGAGGTACACGCGCTGCGAATCCGCGACCACGGGGGAGTATTGACCGTCCGGGAAGGTCCAGACGAGCCTGCCGGTCCGCGCATCGACGGCGTAGATCCCGCGCGGCCCGGCCTTCGCGTAACGGGAGCCGTGCGATCCGCACGTCGCGCACGTCGAGAAGTAGACGAGGCCGTCCAGCACGGTCGGCGCTCCGTGGATCGCGGCCGGCGCGGCGTGACGCCAGATCACGTCACCGGTCGCGGCGTCGTAGGCGATCAGATAGCCGTCGTACGTCCCGACGATCACCTCGCGCCGCCAGACCGCGGCCGCCGTGTAGATGTACGTCCCGGCGTGCTGCGCCCACAGGAGGTCTCCGGTGCGCTGCCCGTAGGCGTAGAGCGTCCCGTCCGTGTTGCCGATGTACACGCGCCCATACGCGAGCGTCGGCGTCGCGTAGAAGTACTCGCGCCCGCGGAGGAAGCCCGAGAACGAGGATGCGCGCCAGAGCTCCTTGCCGGTCCGCGCGTTCAGCGCGAAGACGTGCCCGCCGTTCGTCCCGATGAAGACCCGTCCGTTGGCGTATGCGGCCGAGCTGTCGATCTCGTCGCCCGTGTCGAACTTCCAGAGCAACCTCGGACGCGTGCGGACGTGCACGTCGAGCGCGTACAGGTAGTGGTCCCAGGAGCCGAAGTAGAGGACGCCATGCACGAGCAGCGGCGACGACTCGATCGCGCCGGTCTTGAACCTCCAGAGGATCCTTCCACGGTGGAAGAGGTTCCCGTGCCGGCCGCGGAACAGAATCGCAACGATGAAACCCCTCTGCGTCCGCGGATATCGGTTGCAAGGATACGGCTGCATGTACGCCTGGTAGACGATGTCCTTGCCGATCGCGGGCGACGCGGCGCCGCAGTTGAGGAAGTGCTTCCGCCACTGACGCTTTCCGGTCGCCGCGTCGATCGCGAAGAATCGGCCGCGGTACTGATTCACGAACAGGAGGCCGTATCCGACGACGGGCGGGAACTCGATGATGTTCCCGGTCCTGAGCGTCCAGATGCGGCGGAACGGCGGCCGGAGCATGAACTGCGACGCGTTGTGGGTGCGCGCCGCGTCGTAGCCGTACATCGGCCACGGCACCGTCTCGATGCTCTTGACGGTGCGCTTGTGCGACGGCGTCGCAGTCGTCACGAACTGGATCGTCGCCGACCCGTGCTTCTCCGGCGTGCCCTGGTGATTGCGGTAGTACCAGGCTCCGATCGCGCCGCCTGCCAGCACGATCAGCGCCACGACAACGCCGATCAGCAGGCCGCGCACCGACCGCGATTCTAGAGAGAGGTCGAGTCTCGGAGGGCGGTTACTCGAACCCGCGCGCCGCCACCGGCCGCGGCCGCGCGAGCCACGCGTTGATGCTCCAGACCACCAGGCCGGCGAGGAGGACACCGAGTCCGATCGCGAGCACCCAGTTCGACTCGGGGACGTTCAAGAGCTTCAGACCGCTCAGGCCGAGGACGCCGGCGAGCCGAGGATCGGCGTCATGAGCGATCCGCCGCCCATGCCGGTGAGACCGACGAGGACGCCGACGAGCAGCCCCGCGAGGGAGAACTGCCAGGTCAAGAACGATCTGCCTCGATCAGGACCTCGGCGACCTCGGGACGGGAGAACTCCACGGGCGGGAGCTCGCCCTCCGCGAGCATCGCACGCACCTTCGTCCCGGAGAGGAAGACGTGCTGGTCGGCCTCGTGCGGGCACGTCTTCGCCGACGCCATCGACCCGCACGCGCGACACCAGAAGGAGTGCTCGAAGAACATCGGCTCGATGTCCAGCTCGTGCGGCTCGAACTCGTCGAAGATCAGCTGCGCGTCGTAGGTGCCGTAGTAGTCGCCGACGCCTGCGTGATCGCGGCCGACGATGAAGTGCGAGCAGCCGTAGTTCTTCCGGCAGATCGCGTGCCAGATCGCCTCGCGCGGCCCCGCGTAGCGCATTGCGGCGGGGAACGCGGAGAGCACGACCCGCTCGCGCGGGTAGTAGTTGTCGAGCAGCACGCGGTAGCACTCGACGCGCGTCGCCGCGTCCACGTCGTCGGACTTCGTGTCGCCGACCAGCGGATGGATCAGCAGCCCGTCCACCGTCTCGAGCGCGACCTTCGTCAGGTACTCGTGCGCCCGGTGGATCGGGTTCCGCGTCTGGAAGCCGACCACCCGCCTCCAGCCACGCTCGGCGAACTCCGCGCGCGTGTCGGCGGGGTCCTTCGCGAGCTCCGGGAACTGCGGCTCCGCACGCTCGAACACCGTCACGGATCCGGCGACGTACCTCGGCTTCTGCGCGTAGAGCCACGCGACGCCGGGGTGAGCCTCGTCGGTCGTGCGGAACGCCTGCCGGGCCTCGAGCTCCTTGTCGTACCCGTAGACGTCCTCGACGTCGAGCACCGCGACGACGCGGCCGTCGCCGTCCGCGAGCGCCACGCGGTCGGCCGCCGGTGCCTCGCCCACCGCAAGGCAGACCGGCAACGCCCACGGCAGCCCGTTCGAGAGCCGCTTCGACTCGAGGACGGACTCGTAGTCCTCGCGGCTCATGAAGCCCCTAAGCGGCGACAGCGCGCCGGAGGCGACCATGTCGAGATCCGAGAGCTCGCGCGAGGTCAGCGTCAGCGTCTCGAGCAGGTCCACGCCCTCGGGTCGCTCCCCGGTCCGGTCGACGAGCTCGCCGCCGTGCGGCGCGATCAGCCGCGACTCCGTGACGACGCTCATGCGGGCACCGCCGCCGGGATCAGTCCGCGCTCCTCGAGGAAGCCGAGGATCTTGCCGGCGCTCTCCACGGGCGACTCCACCTCCGTGTCGATCTGCACGTCGGGACGAACCGGCCGCTCGTACGGGTCCGAGACTCCCGTGAAGTTGTCGATCTCGCCCTTCAGCGCCTTCTCGTAGAGCCCCTTCGTGTCGCGCCGCGTCGCCTCCTCGATCGAGACGTCGACGAACACCTCGACGAACGGGCCGAACTCCTCGACGAGCTCTCTCGCGTGACCTCGCGCCTCCGCGTACGGCGAGATCGCCGAAGCGAGCACGGCGGCGCCGTGTCGTGTCAGACGGGCCGCGACCCAGCCGATTCGCTCGATGTTCGCGTCGCGGTCCTCCTTCGAGAAGCCGAGGCCCTTGGACAAGTGCGTGCGCACGGTGTCGCCGTCGAGGTACTCGACGATCAGCCCGCGCTCCTCGATCGCCGGCCCGACGAGGTGGGCGATCGTCGTCTTCCCGGCGCCCGAGAGGCCCGTGAACCAGAGGGTGAGGCCGCCGTCGCGCCTGCGGTCCGTCTCGGGGTGCTCGTGCGGATGGATGTGCTGCTCGTTGGTGTCAGTCACTGCTCTCCTTGACCAGTCGTGTGTTGCCGTGGATGCCGCACTCGAGTTTGTCGCTCCCGGCCCAGCGCCCAGCACGCTCCTCCTCGCCCTCGCGGACGGGTCGCGTGCACGGGATGCAGCCGATGGACGGAAAGCCCGCGTCGTGCAGCGGGTTGTACGGAATCTCGTTGACGGCGATGTACGCCTGGACGCGCTTCGCGTCCCAGTCTGCGAGCGGCTGGATCTTCCAGACGCCGTAGCGCTCCGACCACTCGACCTTCGCAGCGTTGGCGCGGGTCGGGCTCTGCTCGCGCCGGATGCCCGTGATCCACGCGTCGTACGGTGCGAGCGCGCGCTCGAGCGGCTCGACCTTGCGGATGGCGCAGCAGCGGTCCGGGTCGTGCTCCCAGAGGTTCGGTCCCTCGCGCAACGCCTGCTCGGCGACGGAGATCACGTGCGGACGCTCGAGTCGGAGGCCGTAGCGCTCCACGAGCCGGTCGCGCGTCTCGTACGTCTCCTTGAAGAAGAGCTGTGTGTCGAGCTCGACCACCGGCACGTCCAGCCCGAGCTCGCCGAGGAGATGGACGAGCACCGACGACTGGCGCTGCCACGAGCACGTCAGGCAGATGCGCCCACGGAACTGATCGTGCGCCCACCGCAGCAGTTCCTCGGCGGACGCGTCCTCGACGTCGCGAGGGACGTCGAGAGCCGCGATCGTCACCGGTCGTGTCCCGCCGTCACGGGCGCCGCCCCCGACAGCGCGCCGTCCGCGAGCAGGACCTCCTTCATCGTGTCGCCCCGGAGTCCGAGCCGGAGCGTCTCGAGCGGGATCACTTCCTCGGGCGGGATGTTGCCGAGGTTGATGTCGGGCCCGAACTGCTTGACGAACCAGGCCTGCGACGCCTTCGTCGGCGCCTCGAAGATCAGCTCGCCGACGGGCACCTCGTGGACGATCTCGTCGACGAGGCCGGTGCGCATCTCGCCGGTCGGACGGTAGATGCCGGCGGTGCCACCCTCCCTGCCCTCGGTGATCACCTTCCAGGCGCCGGCCGCGAGCTCTTCCTTGATCCACTCGACCCACTGGTACGGCGCGTAGACGACGTCGGCGTCCTTCGAGCCGACCTCGGAGAGCACCGTGAACTCCTCGGCGAACTCCGCGATCAGCTCGAGCTTGCGATCACGCGGGATCTCGAGCGTGCCGTCGGAGATCTCCACGTGCGAGAAGCGCTGGTCGCGGAGCCATCGTTTGAACTCATCGAGCTTCCCGCGCGCGTAGACCGCCTCGAACAGCGTCCCGCCGCAGACGACGGGCGTGTCCAGCGACCGGTAGAGCGAGATCTTCTTCTCGAGGTTGTTCGTGACGTACGACGTCCCCCAGCCGAGCTTGACGATGTCGACGTACATGCCGGCGGTGTCGAAGAGGCCCTCGATCTCCCGCAGGTTCAGACCCTTGTCGATGACGTGCGTCAGGCCTTCCGTCCGCGGCTTGCCCGCGCGCGGCGGAAGGTCGAGGAATCCGTCAAAGCTTGGCATAGAGCTCCTCCAGCTTCTGTTTGGCTGCGTTTTGAACGTCGCGGTAGAGGGAGTGCCCGTGCGAGTCGATCCCGACCGTCAGCGGGCCGAAATCACGGACGCGGAACTTCCACAGGCACTCGGGCATCAGGTCCTCCCACTCGACCTGCTCGATCTCCTCGATCTGCGTCGTCTCGAGCGCGGCGGCGCCGCCGACGATCGCGAAGTAGACCATCCCGTGCGTGCGCATCGGCTCGATCGCCTCGTCCGGGAAGCCACCTTTCCCGCAGATGGCGCGCACGCCGTAGCGCTCGCCGAGGCCCTCGGTGAACCGGACCATCCGCGCGGAGGTCGTCGTCCCGATGCAGAGCGGGTCGTAGCCGCCGTCGGGACGCTTGCGCACGTTCGGCGCGGTGTGGAGCAGGAACGCGCCGCGCAGGTCGATGGGCGGCTCTTGTCCCTCGTCGAAGATGCGGATCTGCGTCCGGTCACGGATGCCGATGATGTGTCCTTGCACGACGACCTCGTCGCCCGCGCGGAGCTTCGTGATCTCCTGCGGGTCCGAGACCGGGAAGGTCACCTCGTGGACGGCCATGCGCTCCTCACGCCTCCCGGTCGTAGTCGACGGTTCCGTCCGCGCTCACGTGCGCGGTCGCGCGGCGCGCAGCCCAGCACTGGTAGTTGACAGCCACCGGGTTGAGCGTCATGTGCGTGTCGGCGTGCTCGACGTGCACCTGCAGAACCGTCACGTCGCCGCCGAGCCCCATCGGGCCGATGCCGGTCTCGTTCAGCAGCCGGAAGAGATCCTCCTCGAGCTCCGCCACGTGCGGGTCCGGGTTCTTCGTGCCGACCGGCCGCGCGATCGCCTCCTTCGCCAGGTACATCGCATAGTCGGCGGAGCCGCCGATGCCGACGCCGACGATTCCCGGCGGACACGGCTTGCCGCCCGCGTCGACGATCGACTCGAGCACGAATCGTTTGATCCCCTTCACGCCGTCGGCGGGGACGCACATCTTGAGGAAGCTCATGTTCTCGCTCCCCGAACCCTTCGGCACGCACTTGACGTCGAGCCCGTCCCAGTCGGGGACGAACTCCCAGTGCACGATCGGGAGACGATGACCGGTGTTCGGTCCGGTGTTCTGCCGCGTGATCGTGTGGACCGCGTTCGAGCGCAGCGGATGCTCGACCGTCGCGCGCTCGGTCCCGGCCTTCAAGGCTGCGTAAATTCGCGCCGGATGCAGGGGAAAATGCTCGCCCACGTGACACGTGTAGACGGCGATACCGGTGTCCTGGCAGACGAGGTTGTTCTGCTCGTCTGCAACCTCGACGTTGCGCAGGATCGTCGACAGCACGCGCTGCCCCGGCACCGACGTCTCCTTCTTCGCGGCGTCGGCGAGCGCGTCGCGCAGGTCCTGCGGGATGTCCTTCAGCGCCCAGACGTAGAGGTGCGCCGCAGCGTCCTCGACGACGCCTTCGAGATCGGTCGTGACCGTCACGCGGCCCTCTCCGCTGCGGCGCGACCTGCGCGCCGGCCGAACACGCAGCACTCGAGCAGGGAGTTGCCCATCATCCGGTTTCGTCCGTGGGTGCCGCCGGCGATCTCGCCGCACGCGAACAGCCCCTCGACCGTCGTCTGCGCATCGCCGTCGATCACGAGCCCGCCGTTCTGGTAGTGGAGAACCGGATACGTGAAGATCGGCTCCGCCAACGGGTCGACTCCCGCCGCACGGTAACGGCGCAGCATGTACGGGAGGGAGACGTTCGCGTCTCGTTCCGGTATCCGGGTCGTGTCGAGGTACACCGCAGGGCGGCCGTCTGGCGTCTCGACGCCCTTGCCCTTCGACACCTCGTCGACGATCGCCTGGCTGACGACGTCGCGCGGGCCGAGCGAGTCCGTGAACTCCTCCTCGTCGGCGTTGAGCAGCACCGCGCCGTATGCGCGCGTCGTCTCGGGAATCGAGTAGCCCTGCAGCTTCTCCGGCCACGCGCCGCCGTTCGGGTGGTACTGCAACGCGTCGAAGTCGCGCGTGGTCGCGCCGACGCCGACCGCGATCTCCGTCACCTCGCCCGTCGCGCCGGGATGGTTCGTGCACAGCTCGCCGCGCTCCTGCGCGACGCGCCAGCAGCGACCGCCCGCCGCGAGCACGACGCTCGACGCGTCGATCGTGTGGTCGCCGCAGCGTGCGCGCCAGCCGCTCGCCGTCGCCTCGAGCTCGCGCAGCGGCGACTTCGGAAACGTCCGCACGGACGAGGACTCGACCGCGTCGCGCAAGGCGGACGTGATCGCGTGCCCCGTCCGGTCGCCGACCTGCAGCAGCCGCTTGCGCGACGCTCCGCCGCAGCGGGCGAGACGATAGCCACCGTTCTCGCGCGTGAACTCGACGCCGAGCTCCTCGAGCCAGTGGATCGCCGACGGCGCCTCGCCGGTGAGGATCTCGACGAGCCGGCGATCGGCGGTCTCGTGCGACGACGTCCAGACGTCCTCGGCGTGCCGCTCGGGCGAGTCGTCCTCCCCGAACGCGGCCTGGATCCCTCCTTGCGCCTTTGCGGAGTTGCACGACTGGAGCGAGCCCTTGGCCGCGAGCCCGACACGGGCGCCGGCTCGGGACGCGGAGACGGCGGCCGCGAGACCCGACGCGCCGCTGCCGACCACGAGCACGTCGAAGGACACGGGCTCAGCCATCGCCGACGGAGCGTACCACGCGATCTCTAATCCGTGGCATTAGCAGCGGTGATCTACCACACCGAGCGGAGTAGCTCCTCGATCTGCTCCGGCGACGCCGGACGCGGGTTCGCCTTCGCGCCGGCCCGCCCGGCCGCAGCCTCGGCGAGCTCGGCCAGATCGGACTCGGGCACGCCGACGTCGCGCAGCCGCCCGAAGCCGCCGAGAAGCCCGAGCTCCTCCGTCCGCTCGACCGGGTCGCCGCCGAGCGCCTCGCCCAGCCGGTCGAGCGCCTCCGGAGCGACCTCGCGGTTGAATCGCAGCGCGGCCGGGAGGCAGATCGCGTTCATCGCGCCGTGTGGCAAGCCGTAGCGCCCGCCGAGCGCCTGCGCCATCGCGTGCCCGAGCGCCAGCATGGATCCGCCGAGCGCCTCGCCCGCGTGCATTGCGCCCTCGAGCAACCAGGTCCGCTGCTCGAGGTCGTCCGGCGAGTCAGCCACGAGCGGCAGGTGCTCCGCGATCAGACGTGCGCCGACGAGGGCATGCTGGTCGGCCGCATCGTTGTGACCCTGGACGTAGAGCGCCTCGGCGCAGTGCGCGAGAGCGTTCATCGCAGTGCCGACCGTCTCCGCACGCGGCAGACGGAGGGTGAGCTCCGGCTCGTAGACGACGCCGCCGAGCACGGCGCCCGAGCCTCCTGCCCGCATCCGGCGGTCTCGGTCGCGGACGCCGAAGTACGTCGTCCACTCCGCGCCGGAGTAGGTCGTCGGAAGCGAGACGACCGGCGCCTTCGTCGCCGCCGAGATCGCCTTCGCGAGGTCGATCGCGCTTCCACCGCCCAGCGGGACGACGCCGTCGCCCGCGAGCTCGGCCGCGTCCGCAACGCGATCGGTGGGCACCTCGGTCCAGCGCGCCGCGGGATCGACGGGCAGCGGCTGCGCCGACCACCGCTCGCTCGCCACGAGCAGCGGCCGCCCGATCCGGAGCTCGTCGAGCACGTCCGGGAGTGTGTCGAGGCCCCAGCGGACGATCACGCGGACAGTCGGCCGCGCGCGAACTCTACGAAGTCGTGCATCGCACGCGTCTCCGCGCGGCCGTTCGAGCGCACGAGGAAGTTCTCTCGCACGGGGTCGAGCCCACGCACGCGCGCGGTTGCGATCGTCCCTGCCGCGACGTCCGCCTCGATCGCCGAGCTCGAGATGAACGTACAGCCGTGCCCGCCGGCCACCGCGCTGCGCACCGACTCCTGCAGGCCGAGCTCGACGCGCACGTCGAGATCGCGGAGCCGTAGGCCGACCGTCCGCAGCTCGTCCTCGATCACCTGGCGAACGCCTGCGCCTTCCTGCATCACGAGCAACGGCTCCGAGCGCAGCTCCTCGACTGACACCGTCCTACCCGCGAATCGATGACCTGCGGGACACGCGAGCACGACCTCATCGCGGAAAAACGGCTCGAACGTGACACCACGGTGCCGCCGCGCAGCACCGACGATCCCCAGCTCGAGCTCGCGGTCGGCGACGCGATCGACGACGCTCTGCGTGTCCGAGACCGACAGGCGCACGCGCACCTCCGGATGCTGCTCGCGGAACTCGCAGAGCAGCACCGGGACGACCGTTCCTCCGGGGCCTGTCGAGGCGCCGAGCTCGAGCGTGCCGGTGAGCTGGCCGTCGGTGCCGGCGAGCTCGTCATAGAGCTGCTGCTCGAGCGCCAGCAGCCTCTGTGCGGTCGCGTAGAGCCTGGTCCCGGCCTCGGTCGGCTCGACCCGGCGGCCGGACCGGTCGAGGAGCTGCGTCCCGAGGCGCTGCTCGAGCGACCGGATCTGGAGGCTGATCGCCGGCTGGGTCACGCCCAGGCGCTCGGCCGCCAGCGAGAAGCTCTTGCGCTCGACGACTGCACAGAATGCAGCCAGCTGTCTCGTCTCCATAAGCGTGCATTATGCGGATCGAGACCGTCTAGCATCGTGTGGGCTCCCCTGTGGCAGCACCGAGCGACACCCTCATCGAGCGGTTCTCGGACCTCAGCCAGGCGTCGGCTCGGCGGGGACGGGACGGGCCGCTACGCGCGCTCGATCTCCTCTTCTCGACGTTCTTCCTCGTCGCGGCCCTGCCGCTGGTCCTGCTGATCGCGCTCGCCCTACTCGCGACAAGCGGACTGCCGCTGCTCTACCGCGGCGACCGCGTCGGCCGCGGCGGCCGCGTCTTCCAGATGCTGAAGTTCCGCACGCTCCGCGTCGGTGCGGAGGAGCGCCTCGGCCCGTACCTCGGCGAGGAGCTCGTCTGCCGCACGGAGGCGGAGACGACGACGCTCGGGGGCTGGCTCCGCGCGACCCAGCTCGACGAGATCCCGCAGCTGCTCAACGTCCTGCGCGGGGACATGAGCCTCGTCGGCCCGCGCCCGATCCGCCCGCGCTTCTTCGAGGAGCTGGCGGCCGAGCTGCCGGCGTACTGGCAGCGCCTCGTCGTCCGGCCGGGCCTCACGGGCTTCGCGCAGGTGCGCCGCGGCTACGAGACGTCGATGGCCGAGAAGCTCGCCCACGACCTCGAATGGATCGCCGACCGCTCCGTTCGGCTCTACCTCCGCACCCTCTGGACGACGGCCTGGCGCGTGCTCAAGCAGTTCCTCCGCGGCCTCACGGGCCGCAGCTAGACGTCGAGCCGCGCGTCCTCGAGATCGAGGTCACGCTCGAGCCGATGCATGACGTCGTCGTTGATCACGCCCTGTCGGCGCAGGTCGACGATCGCCGCGCGCTCGGCCTCGAGCAGCTCCCGCCGCAGGCGCTGGAAGTTGAGCGAGCGCTCCTCGATCGTACCGTCGTCACCGTCGTCGAAGCGCGACGTGAACCGGGTCCGGCGGAACTCGTAGGTACCGCGAAGCCTTCTCGCCGTGTCCTCGTTCACCCACTCCTCGTCGAGGAGCTGGTCGAGCCGTGCGAGCGCGGCCTCCGCTGCCTTGATCCGCGCCTTTGCGTCCTCGCGCTCGGCGACACCGTCGTCCTCGAGGCCGAGGAGGCGGATCAGGCCGGGCAGGGTCAGCCCCTGCACCACCAGCGTCGCGAAGATGACGCAGAAGGTGAGAAAGACGATCAGGTTCCGCTCGGCGAAGTCACTGCCGTCGCGCGTCGTCAGCGGCAGCGCAAGCGCCGCGGCGAGCGAGACCGCGCCGCGCAAGCCCGCCCACGAGATCACGATCGGATAGGACAGCGGTGGGTACGGATCGCGCGCGCGGATTCGCGGGAACAGCCAGCGTGGGAGGTACGTGAACACGGGCACCCAGACGATCCGCGTGAGGATGACCGCGCCGCAGACGATCAGCGCGTCGTCCGCGAGCGACGTCGTCGACGTGCCCTTCAGATCGTCGAGGATGTGAGGCAGCTGGAGCCCGACGACCGCGAACAGCAGCGCGTTGATCACGAAGGTGAGGATCTCCCACAGCGCTTCGCCCTGAAGACGCGACTGCACGTTGGTCAGTTCCGGCGTGTGCCAGCCGAGGTACACCCCGGCGGCGACCACGGCGAGCACGCCGGAGGCGTGCGCCGCAGCGGCGGGGATGAAGGCGAAGTAACCGGACATCAGGGAGATCGTCACCTCGACCGGCGGGTTGTTGAGCGGCCGGCGCACGGCGGCGATGAGATAGCCGACGACGAGCCCGATCCCGATCCCGCCGACGACGCTCCAGACGAAGAGCAGGCTCGCGTGAACGAGCGAGAACGTGCCCGCGACGACAGCCGCGACGGCAACCTTGTAGAGCACGAGCGCCGTCCCGTCGTTGATCAGGCCTTCTCCCTCGATGATCGCGATCACGCGGCGTGGGACGCCGAGCCTGTGCGCGATCTGCGTCGCCGCCAGCGGATCGGTCGGAGAGACGACCGCACCGAGGACGAACGCGGCGCTCCACGAGAAGCCGCCGACGAGCTCGTGCGCCGCGACGGCGACGGTCAGGGTCGTGAAGATCACGAGGCCGATCGAGAGCAGCGCGAGCGGCCGCGCGTTCGCGCGTAAGTCGCGCAGGGACGTGTAGTAGGCGGCGGAGTACACGAGCGGCGGCAGCACGGCGACGAGCACGACGTCCGGCGGCAGCTCGATCGACGGGATGCCCGGCACGAAACCGAGCGCGAGCCCGCCGAGGACGAGGAAGATCGGGTAGGGGATCCGGACGATCGGCGCCGCCACGAGCAGCACGACCATCGCGACGAGCAGCGCGAGGAGCAGCAGCTGGTCGTGGGTCGTGAAGTCCACGGGTCGAGCCTACGCGGCTCTTACACTCCTGCGCATGTGCGGCATCTGCGGGATCGTCACGAGTCGCGGCAGCGCGGACCTCGACCGCCTCGCGTCGATGAGCGAGGCGCTCGTGCACCGCGGTCCCGACAGCAGCGGCGAGTATGCCGACGGCCCGGTCGCGCTCGCGGCGCGCCGCCTCTCGATCATCGACCTGGAGACGGGCGACCAGCCGATCGCAAACGAGGACGGCACGGTCCACGTCGTCCAGAACGGTGAGATCTACAACTACCGCGAGCTGCGCGACGAGCTCGAGCGCGCAGGCCACACGTTCCGGACGCAGGGCGACACGGAGGTGATCGTCCACCTCTACGAGCAGCACGGCGACGGGTTCGCGGAGCGCCTGCGCGGGATGTTCGCAATCGCGCTCTGGGATTCGACGCGGCGACGGCTCGTGCTCGCACGCGACTGCTTCGGGATCAAGCCGCTCTACTACCGCGACTCGGGGGGCGAGCTCACGTTCGCCTCGGAGCTGCGCGCGCTGCCGCGCGGGCCGATCGACCTCGACGCGCTCGAGGCATTCCTCGCGTTCAACTCCGTCCCCGGGCCGCTGACGATCTTCGCCGACGTGCGCAAGCTGCAGGCCGGCCACCTGCTCGTTTGGGAAGACGAGATCGCACGACTCGAGCGTTTTGCGCGGCCTCGACCGGCGTCCGCGTCGGAGGTACGCGACGACGACGAGGCAGAGCTCATCGAGGAACTGCGCGCGCGAATGCGCGACTCCGTCCGCGCGCACCTCGTCAGCGACGTCCCGGTCGGCGTTCTGCTCTCGGGTGGTATCGACTCGTCGCTGCTCGCCGCACTCGCGGCGCAGGAGAGCGGCGTGCCGGTGCGCACGTTCTCGATCGGTTTCGAGGAACGGAGCTTCGACGAGCTCGCCGATGCGCGGCTGGTCGCGGAGCGCTACGGGACGAGGCACCGCGAGCTCGTCCTGCGCCCCGACGCCGCACTGCTCCTGCCGGTGCTCGCAGACGCGTTCGACGAGCCGTTCGCGGACTCGTCGGCGCTCCCGACCTACCTCGTCGCACGACTCGCCGCCGAGGACGTGAAGGTCGCGCTTTCCGGCGAGGGCGGCGACGAGCTGTTCGGCGGCTACTACACGTACGCGGCCGACCTGCTCGCCGAGCGTGCGGGCGGCGCGGCACGGCTCGCGCGTCCGCTCGTCGAACGACTCCCGAGCACAAACGCGCGCGCGAGCTTCGACTACAAGGCGAAGCGGTTCGTGCGCGCCGCGCATCTCCCGCCGCTCGAGCGCCACGCCGGCTGGAAGGAGATCTTCTCCGCGGACGCACGAGCGGAGCTGACCGGCCGCCGCGGCGGCTTCGATCCCGTCAGCCTGCTACGCGCACGGTACGCCGAGACCGAGGGGGCACCCGAGCTCGCGCGGCTTCAGGACGTCGACCTCGGCGGCTACCTCGTCGACGACCTGCTCGTGAAGACCGACCGCGCCTCGATGGCGCACTCGCTCGAGGCGCGCGTTCCCTATCTCGACACGGTCGTCGCGAACCTCGCGCTCGCCCTGCCGACGAAGCACAAGGTGCACGGCCTGGGAAAGAAAGTGCTGCTCCGCAAGGCGGGGGAGCCGCTGCTTCCGCGAAGGATCGCCCGTGGCAAGAAGCGCGGCTTCTCGATTCCCGCGTCGGCCTGGCTTCGCGGCGAGCTGGAGCCGTTCGCGCGCGAGACGCTGTCTTCCGAGCGGCTGCGGCGGCAGGGCTACTTCCGGCCGGACGCGGTCACGCGGGTGATCGACGAGCACGTCTCGGGTCGTGAGGACCTCAGCCGGCAGCTGTGGGGGCTGTTGGCGTTCACCCTCTGGTACGAGCGCCACGTCGAGCGCACGCCCGTCCCGCTCGTGAACGCGCGCATGGAGAGCCTCGTCGCGTGAGCTCGTACCCGCCGTTCAACCTCGCGTATCCGCGGACGGAGCTGCGCAGGCGGCTGGTCGAAGCCGTGCTCGCCGGTGCGAAGACGTCGACGTCCGGGCTCTTCGAGGAGTACGAGCAGGAAGGCGAAGCGGTGCCGTCGACGGGCGACCGGTTCCTCCTCGAAGGGTACGACGACGAGCCGATCGTAGTCGTCGAGGTGACCGAGGCGCGCGTCGTCCCGGCGTCGGAGATCGACGAGGCCTTCGCACGCGAGGAGGGCGAGGGGTTCGAGACCGTCGACGACTGGCGGGTCGCGCACGAGGAGTTCTTCGGGCGTCCGATCGCGCCGGACACGCGGATCGTCGCGATCCGGTTCCAGGTCGCCGAGGTTCTCTGATGCGCGTGTGGATCGACATGACGGCGAGCGCGCACGTGCTCGTGTTCCGGCCGTTGATCGGGTTGCTGAACGAACGGGGCGACGAGGTCGAGGTGACCGCGCGCGAGTACGCGCAGACGCTGCAGCTCCTCGAGCTGCACGGAATCGACGCCGAGGTGATCGGCCGTCACGGCGGCCGTTCGCGCGCAGGGAAGCTCGGCGCGATGCAGCGGCGGCTGCGCGCACTCCGTAGGTGGGCGAAAGGGCGATCGTTCGACGTCGCGCTCGCACACGGATCGCACGAGCTGACCATGACCGCGCGTCGACTCGGGATCCCGAGCTCCACGACCTTCGACTACGAGTTCGCCTGGCTGCAGCACCAGCTCGGGTGCCGCGCCGCGACGAAGGTGGTCGTACCCGAGTCGATCCCGCCCGAGCGGCTCGCGGTGTACGGTGCGCGCCCGCCGAAGCTGCTCCAGTACCCCGGGCTGAAGGAGGAGTACTACCTCTCCGACTTCACACCCGACCCGTCGGTGCTCGAGTCGCTGGCGATCGATCGCAACCGCGTGCTCGTCGTGCTCCGGCCGCCGCCGGACGTGTCGCTCTACCACCGGCACTCGAACCCGCTCTTCCCGCAGACCGTCGACTTCCTCGGCAGCCACGAGGACGTGCAGGCCGTCGTCCTCCCGCGCACCGACGAGCAGCGTGACTTCGTGCGAGGCCTCGACCTTCCGTCGCTGCTCATCCCGGAGCGCGCGGTCGATGCGCAGAGCCTGATCGCGCTCGCCGATCTCGTGGTCTCGGCGGGCGGGACGATGAACCGCGAGGCGACCGCGCTCGGCATCCCGGTCTACACCACGTACGGAGGCCGGCTCGGCGGGGTCGACGAGGACCTGATCCGCCAGGGGCGCCTGAAGCCGTTGACCGATCCGCGTGCGCTCGAGCTGCGGCGGCGCAGCGGCACGACCGGCGAGCGCATGAGGCGCGACCCCGCGCAGATGCTCGAGCTGCTCCTCTCGGCGCTCGACGACGACACGAAGGACTAGCGTCGACGCATGAAGCTGCAGAGCGTGCTCGAGACCGTCCTCTACTACGCCTCCGATCAGCAGGAGGCGATGGAACGCTTCTACACGGATGTGCTGAGGCTCGAGTCGCTCGGGCTCGGCCGCCACAGCCTCGCGTTCAGGCTCGGGCCTGGCGTCGTCCTGCTCTTCGACCGTGAGCGGTCGATCGCGCAGGACACACCGCCGGCGCACGGTGCGAGCGGACCGGTGCACACCTGCTTCCTCGCGGCACCCGGCGAGTACGACGCGTGGCTTGCGCGGCTGGGCGACGCCGGCGTCGCATTCACCGACGAGCTGACGTGGGGCAGCGGGATCCGCTCGTGCTACTTCGAGGATCCTGCGGGCAACGTGCTGGAGATCGCCGAGGCCGACATCTGGCCGGGCGGCGCCGATCTCACCTAGC
>DASPSY010000074.1:0-28193 GCA_035623685.1 Gaiellaceae bacterium | reverse complement strand
CGGGCGGTCGCTCGTGACCCTGCAGGAACCGCACGAGGATTGGCTGCGTGTCGCGCTTGCGGCGCTCGTGGCGCATGTCCGTCGCGTCGGCGGGAAGCGGCTGGCCGTCGAACGTTTCGACGGCCAGCCGGTCGCCCAGACGGATGCGATGCCGCTGCTGCTTGAGGCAGGCTTCGTGGCCGGCCCGCGCCGCGCGGTCCTGCGTCCCTAACGGCCACGCCCGGTGTCACGGCTCGGTGTCACGCGCCCCGGTGTCAGACACCGTGACGGAACTGTCTTTTCTCCTGCGTACAGGGCCCGATGCGGTGTTGGACGCCGTCACGACGCCGTCACGACACCGTCACGACACGGGCCCCGGAAAGCGAGAACCCGCGTCGCGTGAGGACGTGCCCGAGGGGGCGCCGTGCATCGCACCGCCCGTCGCGCGCGGCTGCTCTACCGACGCGTCGGACGGCCGTGCCGTCGCTGCGGGACCGCGACTCGCTCGTGGCCGCAGGGCGACGACGCCCGCATGGCGTACCGGTGTCCGGGTTGCCAGGTAGGAGAGGAACCGCCCACCCCGTAGTGGAAGCAGTCGTGGTTCGCGTTCCGCACCTCTACAACTCCCTCCGCTGTTTCTGTCTCGGCGCGTTCCGCGCCCTGCTCGACGAGTTGCAGGCTGGTGCCGACCTCCCGTTCGCGTTCGAGCAGCACGCATCGCACGGACGACCGGCGCTCTACGAGTACAAGCCACTCGTCCGGACGTTCGTCGAGGTCCGTGCGAGAGAGCTCGCGCGCCGCGACGACGCGCGCATCGTGCTGGACGATCTCCGCCGCGAGCCTGCGGCCGCCATCTTCGCGCGGGCGCACGCAGGACCGAGGACGACGGAGGACGACGCGCTGTTCACGAGCGTGCTGCTGCCGCTCCTCGTCCGGACCGCCGAGGTCTGCGGAGGATTCGACTGGGACGACACGGCGTACGACAAGGCGTACGCCGAGCTCGAGCGGTCGCTGTTCGGTGACGCACACTCCTATGCGGCGGTCGCGCCGCTCGTCGGCATCACGCTCGGCGGCCAGGAGATCGCGCTCGCGCGGGGGCTTCGGGTGCGCACGGCGGCGACGGACGAGTTCGCGCGGCTCTGGCCGGAGGCGAACGGGCTGCTGCCGGCCGACTTCGGCCGCGAGCCCGACCGGTTGAGCGTCCTGGAGCTCCAGCGCGCGCTCGATCCGGGCGCGACGGAGCCGCCCGATGCGCCCGGAGAGCTCGCCGATGCCGTTACCGCTCTGCGCCTGGCAACGGCAGCTCCGCTCGCCGGTGGCCCGGTGCTGTTCGAGCGGCTCGACTGGCGCCCCTACGGGATCCGCCCGGTGCTCCCGATCGCGGCGACGCCGCCGGCCGGTGAGCCGACGCGGCTCGACTCCTTCCGCGGCGCGCTCGCCGCAGACCTTGTCGAACGGCTCGCTTCCGCCGACGACGACCCCGATCTCGGCGAGGCGCTCGACCGCTGGGAGCTCTCGCTGTTCCAGGACGGACCGTTCCGTGCCGAACAGCTCCGCGAGTCGCTCACCGCGCTGCTCGGAGGAACGGACGGGCTCTGGGCGGCGGTCGTGCGCGCGGCGATCCTGCTCGGCGAGACACCGCGGGAACGGGCAGACGTCCACGCGAGGCTGGCCGACGATCCCGACGCGGATCTCGTCCGGCGCGCGCTCGTCGAGACGCTGCTCCACGGCGAGCGCATGGGTCTCCTCGAGGTGCTGGACGCTGCGATCCTCGGGTTGCGCCAGCGTCCCGTTCGTCCGGCGTCGCTCGCCCGAGCGTTCGCCGGCTGAGCGCGCGACCTCGGCGCGAAGACGGCACAGACGCGTGCGTCGCACCGCGCTAGCGTCGACGACGTGGACGAAGCCCGCGTGGTGCTCGACCGACTCGATCGGATCGAGACTCTCGAGCGGGGCGGCGCTCCCCCCGACGTCCTGCTCGCAGAGCTGCGCGGGCTCGTCCAGGCGGCGGAGCGGTGGGTGCGCCTCGAAGGCGACGAGCGTGCGCGGGCGGCCGTCGAGCGCTGCGACGCCGCGCTCTCGATGCCGACCGCGTAGAGTCCGCGCGCGTGGGGATCGCGCACTGGGACGAGGTCGAGGGCGAGCGCGCCGAGGAGGGCCACCTCGACGGGACCTGGTTCGACCTCGGAGACGCAGCGGGCTCGCGCGACGTCGGTGTCTGCCGGATCAAGATCGCGCCTCGCCGCTGGTCGACGCCTGCGCACGTCGAGCTCGACGAGGAAGAGATCTTCTACGTGCTCGGTGGCTCGGGCCTCTCGTGGCAGGACGGCAAGACGCACGAGGTGCGGCCGCGCGACTGCATCGTCCATCGTGTCGGACGCGAGGCGCACACGCTGTGGGCCGGCGACGACGGCCTTGACGTACTGGCGTTCGGCGAGCGCACGAACCCGGGCGCGACGCTCCTCCCGCGCGCGAAGGTGTTGCGGATGGGCCCGACCGTGGACGTCTCAGGCGGCCCGCATCCGTGGGAGCGCGAGGCCGCTGCCGGGCCGCCCGAGCTGCCGTCGCCGGACGAGCGGCCGACGAACGTCCTCAACCTCGAGGACGCCGAGCTCACGGGCGAGGACGGCGGCGGGCGCTGGATCCGTCTCGCCTTCCAGGCGGGCTCTGAGCGGAGCGGCCTGAACTGGGCGCAGGTGAACGAGGGACACGGCGGCGCACCGCCACACTGCCACTCCGAGGAGGAGGAGATCTTCGTGATCCTCGAGGGCCGCGGGACGCTGGAGCTCTGGCCGTCGCCTGTGCGCGCCGAGACGCACGAGCACGAGACCATCGATGTCGGCGCCGGCCACGTCGTCTCCCGGCCCGCGGGCACGGGGATCGCACACTACTTCCGCGGCGGGGAGGGCGGGATGACGTTTCTCGCCTACGGGACGAAGCGGCCGAACGACATCTGCTACTACCCCCGGTCGAACAAGATCTACTGGCGTGGAGTCGGCGTGATCGCCCGCCTGGACTCGCTCGACTACGACGACGGCGAGCCCGAGGACTAACGGCCCACCCGGCGAACCGTCTCATCTGTTCGAGCCCGTTCATCGGGCGAAGGGGATCACTCAATCCGACTATCCAGCTACCTCGAGCGTCGCCCGATACCCCCGAGCATGGGGAGAGCGATCCACGCCCTCCGGTCGCGGAGGGTCCGCATCGCAGTCAACGCCGTGTTCGTCACCGGCGCTCTGGCCGCGGCCGGGCTCACCGTCCTCCACTTCGTCCGCTCCGGCTGGCCGCTGGCCAAGGCGGACCCGTTGCTGCTCTTGGCCGCGGGCGTCCTGTTCGTCGCAGCCTTCGCCTTCAAGGCGTGGGGCTGGCAGCAGCTCTTCGCCCCGCACGAGCGTCCGCAGGCCCTAACGCTCGCCGCCGCGGGTGGCGCCGCCTCGGTGGGCGGAGTCGCGCTGCCCGGACGCTTCGACGAAGCGATCCGCATCGCCGTGGTTCGCCGTCTCCCGGGCAAGACCGTCGGTCTCGGCGCGCTCTGCCTCACGCTCGTCGTCGTCGGACTGCTGGACTCGGCGGCGCTCGCCCCGATGGCGTCGGTCGCGGCCGCCGCCTCCGAGAAGGGCGGCGTCCGCGCGGGCTTCGCGCTCGTCGCCGCCGCGGGCCTGGTCGCCGCCCTGCTCGTCATGTCGCTGCCGCGGCTCGCGCGGTTCGGGTGGGTCGCCCGGTTCAAGTTCGGACGCTGGCTGCAGGACCACTGCGCCTGTCGCCGTTCGGCGTCGCACGCGTGGCTCCTGATCACGGTCTCGTGGTCGCTGCGAGCCCTCGCCGTCTTCGTCCTCCTCCAGGCGCTGGCCGTCGGCGCCTCGTTCCCGCTCGCGCTCGCGTTCCTCTGCGCATCCGCCGCCTCGGCGGCGCTCCCGATCGCGCCTGCGGGCGCGGCGACCCAGGCCGGTGCGGGCGCGGCGATCCTGATCGTCTCGGGCGTCCCCAAGGCGGAGGCGTTCGCCTTCGGCGTCGCCGCGCAGGCGATGGTGATCCTCGCCGGTGCCGCCTGCGTCGCAGCCGCGGGGATCTGGCACCTCGGCCTGCGTCTCAGCCGTGGGCGCGGTGTCGTCGCCCCTGCCAGCTGAGCGCGTCTCCAGCAACGCGGTCACGCCGCGGCGTCCGACCCGGTCGCGATCATCGGAACCGCTGGAGGAGACAGGTATCCTGGCCCGAAAGAGCGCCCCATGGGGCTTTCACGCCTACTTCCGCGTCCGAACACGCGCACGTCCTCCAGTAAGGAAACACACATGGCCAGGGTGATCGCCTTCGCCAACCAGAAGGGTGGCGTTGCGAAGACGACGACGACGCTGAACCTCGGCGTCGCTCTCAAGGAGCAGGGGTACGAGGTCCTCCTCGTCGACCTCGACCCGCAGGGGAACCTGACGATGAGCCAGGGCTGGAACCCCGACGAGATCGAGCGCTCGATGTTCGACGTGCTCGTCCACAAGCTGCCGATCGAGGAGATCATCCGCGCGGCCGAGGTCGACGTCGCCGTCTCGTCGATCGACCTCGCCGGCGCCGAGCTCGCGCTCTCGTCGATGATCGGACGCGAGCGGGCGCTCGAGAAGGCGCTCGCGTCGGTCAAGACGACCTACGACTACATCCTCATCGACACGCCGCCGTCGCTCGGGCTTCTGACCATCAACGCGCTCGTAGCCTCGGACGGCGTCATCGTCCCCGTGCAGTGCGAGTACCTCTCGCTGCGCGGACTCGTCCAGCTCGAGAACACGTTGTCGATGATCCGCGAGAACCTCAATCCGAACGTCGAGATCGAGGGAATCCTGCCGACGATGTACGACCGCCGCCTGCTGCACTCGCGCGAGGCGGTCGACATCCTCAAGGAGAACTTCGGCGACCTCGTGTACAAGACGATGATCCGCAAGACCGTTCGCTACGCGGAGGCACCCGTGAAGGGTCAGTCGGTGTTGTCGTACGAGCCGTCCGGCGAGGCGGCCGGCCTCTACCGCGAGCTCGCGAAGGAGGTGCTCAATGGCGCGAAAGCGCGCGAGCATGCGTGAGGGCCCGCTTGCCGAGCTGTTCAAGGCGACCGAGGCGGCGCAGCGGCAGCAGGAGCAGCAGCCGGAAGGCAGCGAGGAGGAGCCGCACGAGTCGACGGTCGAGCACGTCCCGACGTGGGAGGACGAGGTCGAGGTCGTGTCGCCGCCCGTGCGCGAACCGCCCCCCGAGCCGGCCGCTCCCGTCGAGGAGCGCGCCTTCGAGCCGACGCGGGCTCCCGAGCCTCCGCCACCGCGCGTCGAGCCGCCGGTCGTCCGCTACCTGGAGACGATCCCCGAGCCGGCACCGCGGCTGCACCATGCGCCGACCGGCGCGATCGGTTCGTATCTCGCAAAGATCCAGGTCGTCGGCGTCGGCGGCGCGGGCCTGAACGCGATCAACCGGATGATCGACGCCGGGATCAACCAGGTCGAGTTCGTCGCGGTCAACACGGACCTCCAGCAGCTGCAGATGTCGGACGCCGAGACGAAGATCCACATCGGCCGCGACCTGACCAAGGGGCTCGGCTCCGGCTCCGAGCCCGAGATCGGCAAACAGGCCGCGGCCGAGGCGCACGACCAGATCAAGCAGGCGCTGCGCGGTGCCGACATGGTGTTCGTCACCGCCGGCGAGGGCGGAGGCACCGGCACCGGCGCTGCGCCTGTCGTCGCGCGGATTGCGCGCGAGCTCGGAGCGCTCACGGTCGGGATCGTGACGCTGCCGTTCAAGTTCGAGGGAACGAAAAGGCGGTCCCAGGCGACGATCGGCGTCGAGGAACTCCGCGACGCGTGCGACACGACGATCGTCATCCCGAACGACCGTCTGCTCGAGGTGCTCGACCGTCAGACGTCGATGCTCGACGCGTTCAAGATCGCCGACGACGTCCTCCGCCAGGGCGTTCAGGGAATCTGCGACTTGATCACGCTGCCCGGCCTGATCAACCTCGACTTCGCAGACGTTCGCACGGTCATGGAGTCGAGCGGTTCGGCGTTGATGGGCATCGGCTTCTCGTCCAGTGGTGAGAACCGCGCACGGGAGGCCGCTGAGCGCGCGCTGCGCTCGCCGCTGATCGACACCGAGCTCGGTGCGGCGCGCGGGATCCTCCTCTCGATCGCCGGCGGCGAGGACCTGACGCTGATCGAGGTGAACGAGGCCGCGCAGGTGATTCGCGAGACCGCGACGGACGACACACAGATCATCTTCGGTGCGACGATCGACGAGCGTCTCGCCGGCCAGGTCTGGGTTACCGTGATTGCGACCGGTCTCGGCACCTCACACCGTGCCCCGCGGAGCTTCGTCGGAGCGCTGACCGCGCCGGACGAGGACGAGCTCGAGCCGCCGTCCTTCCTGCGCAACTAACCCTCCGCTGGCACCGGAGGTGCGGAGCCCTTCTGACGACCGGGCTCCGCACCGGGGGTACAACGGAGGGAAGAGAGCAAGTACACCACCCGGGTGTGAGAATGTTGTAAGGGCGGCCTAAGACGTGTCTAAGAGTGCGAGCTCGATGCGTGTGCCGCCGTCGTCGGGGCGCCCGACCGTGACCTCACCGCCGTGCGCGTCCGCCACCTGCTTGACGATGGCGAGCCCGAGCCCCGAGCCGGGCCGCCCACGCGCCGTCGGCGCGCGGTAGAACCGGTCGAACACGTGGGGGATGTCCTCGTCCTCGATTCCCGGCCCACGGTCGCGGACGACGACCTTCCCGTTCGCGACGGAGACGTCGACCCGCCCGCCGGGCGGGCTCCACTTCGCAGCGTTGTCGAGGAGATTGCCGACGGCCCGTTCGATCGACGCCGGGACGCCGTGCACGATCGACGGCTCGGCCGACGTCTCGAACTCGACGTTCGGCGCGTTCCTGCGCGCGCGCTCGACCGCATGCTGCACGAGCAGGTCGAGCCGCACGTCTTCGGGCTCGTGCGGCTGCTGCTCGCCGCGTGCGAGCTCGACGAGTTCCGCGACGAGCGCGCTCATCTCGGCGAGCTGCTCGGCGACGTCCGCGAGCAGGCGTTCGCGCTCTTCGGGCGCGAGCTTGTCACCCCTGCGTGCGAGCACGTCGATGTTGGTGCGGAGGCTCGTCAAGGGCGTACGGAGCTCGTGCGAGGCGTCGGCCACGAGCTGTCGCTGCGCGTCGACGGACTGCTCGAGCGCCGCGAGCATCGTGTTGAAGCTCGCCGCGAGCCTGCTCAACTCGTCACGTCCGTCGGCGTCGATGCGGCTCGAAAGGTCACGCGTCTCCGTCACGTGCTCGGCGGTGTCGGTCAGGCGTCGCACCGGTGCGAGCGCCGTCCGTGCCACGGCGAGCCCGAGCGCTGCGGCGATGCCGACTCCCGACAGCGCGACGAAGAAGAGCCAGAATCGAATGCGAGCAAGCGAGTGGTCGACCTCCGTGAGCGGCCGCGCCACCTGCACGGCCCAGCCCGGCGTGAGCTGGTCGGTGAGGATGCGGACGTGCGTCCCCTCGACGGTGGCGTCCTGGAAGTAGCCGCCGCCCTCGCTCGCGACCGCCTGTGCATGGCTGCCGGCGGGGAGCGCGATGTCCTCGTCCTCGGGGCGGGCGAGGTTGCCGTTGTCCTGGACGAGCTGGATGTACCCGCCCGCTCCGCCGAGCAGCGGCGGTGGAATGTCCGCCCAGAACTTCCCCGGGACGCCACTCGGGGTCAGTCGCACGAAGTTGAGGCCTTCGACCGCCACGATGCGTGCGCGAAGGGCACGGTCGACCGAGCCGCGCAGCTCGCCGCGGACGATGAAGTAGACGGCGAACGACGCAGCAGCGACCGCGACGGCGACCGCCACCGCGGCCGCGACGATCAGCCTTGCCCGGAAGGTCATGCCTCGCGGAGGGCGTACCCGACGCCGCGCACGGTCTGGATCAGACGCGGCAGTCCGCCTGTCTCCGTCTTCCGCCGCAGGTATCCGATGTACACGTCGAGCGAGTTCGAGCCGTATCCGAAGTCGTAGCCCCAGACTCGCTCGAAGATGACCGAGCGCGTCAGCACCTGACGCGGGTTGAGCATGAACAACTCGAGGAGCGCGAACTCCGTTCGTGTCAGCTCGATCTGCTCATCGTTCCTGTGCACCTCGCGCGTGCGCGGGTCGAGCTCGAGATCCGCGAAGCGCAGCACTTCGCCGGAGCCGCCCTCGGTGCGCCGGAGTAACGCGCGCAGGCGTGCGAGCAGCTCCTCGAGTGCGAACGGCTTGATCAGGTAGTCGTCCGCGCCTGCGTCGAGTCCCGCGACGCGATCGCTGACCTCGTCGCGCGCGGTCAGCATGAGGATCGGCGTCTGCGACCCGCGCGAGCGCATCTTCTTCGCGACCTCGAGCCCGTCGACGCGCGGCATCAGCACGTCGAGGACGATCGCGTCCGGCTCGCCGCCGGTGCCCGCCATCTCGATCCGGTGCAGCGCCTCGCCGCCGTCGGCCGCGAGCTCGACGTCGTAACCCTCCAGCGAGAGCGCGCGCCGAAGCGACTCCCGTACGGCCGGCTCGTCGTCAACCACGAGGATTCTCATGCGTGCATTGTGCTTGCTGCGCCTTAACGGGAGTTAAGACGCCGGCTCGGATGGCCGGCTAGGGTCTCGAGACCGTCAGCGTGAACGGCCCCGCTCCACGCGTCCGTTTCACCCGCAGCGTGAACGTCCGGTTGCCGCAGACGGTGGTCTGGTGCAGGTTCAGGGTCAGCCGCATGCCCGTCGCTCCGCGGACAGACGCGGTGAGCGTCCCGTCGTACGCGGCGGTGACGCGGAACGACTTCGCCGAGCGTCCCTTGCGGAGGAAGACGCCACGCAGGGTCGTCGTGCGGTTCGACGTCCACGGTTGGAGGACGTCCTGCTTCAGGAGCGCGAGCGCCGTCGCGTCCGGGTAGAGGCTCTGATCGACGATCTCCCACGGCGCCTCGGGCAAGCCGAGCTCGCGTTCGTTCAGCACGCGGTACGTCTCCGCGAAGGCCTCACCCGGATTGAGCTCGTAGTCGGGAGGGGACTCGCTGCCCGGGAAGAGCTCCCCCGCCTGCGTTTTCTTGCAGACCTGCTCGTAGGACGCCCAACGCTTCGTCCCGTAGTCGACGGTCTGCCACGGCGGGTTCTGTCGGTTCTCGGCAACGTGGTGGCCGTACTCGTGGGTGATCACGGCCTCGGCGGAGATGCCGGACGTGTCGTCGGGAGAGGCGACGATCGTGTTCTCCCCGTAGCAGCCGAGCACGTCGGCGGTGCCACAGATTTGTTCGACCTGCGAAAGGGGGGCGAGCAACAGTTGGACGCTGCTGAGCTCCGAGCCGTGGACGAGCGAGCCGAGGAAGTTCGCCCACTTCTGGGTCAAACTCTGGTCGACGGTGTAGCGATCCGACGCGTACACCGTCACCTGCTCGCCGGTGGACGTCGTGTAGGTGCCGCCCCAGAAACCGGGTGGCGGTGCGTCCGCGGCCGCGGCGAACCGTCGGCCGGCGGGGAGCGGCGCGTCCGGGATCACGGCCGGCCCGACGGCGATCTCTTGGCGGTTGGGTGGTTCGAGAACGCTCGTCGAATGGCCGGCCGCGGCCGGTGCGGTCAGCAGGACGATCCCGGATCCTCCCGCGATCATGCGGAGGGCGAGGCGGCTCAGCCCCGCCCTCCGCTTCGAAGGAGGAGGCCCGAGCGGCGGTGGGTTAGGAGGGGTGGTCCGCCGCCCGGATTCATCTGGTCGAGCTTCCCAGCCTCGGCTAAGAGGTTGTTAAGAGGTCGTTGAGGATTCCGTAAGTCCTCGGCGGGAGACCTGCGCTTCGTCCCAGCCCGTCACAGCTTCGACGCAGTTGGGCCTGCGGGGCAGGCTGGTTACGCTCAGGCGCATGAGAGGGGCGATCGCAGCGGGTCATCCGCTGACCGCGGCTGCGGGAGCGCTCGTGCTCGGGGAGGGCGGCAACGCGGTGGACGCGGCGGTGGCGGCCGCGCTCGTCTCGTGGGTGGCCGAGAGCCCGCTGACGGGTCCGGGCGCTGGCGGGTTCATGCTCGTCCACCGCGGGCGTGATCGCTCGACGCGCGTGCTGGACTTCTTCACGGCGGTGCCCGGGCTCGGCGGCGATCCCGTCGAGGGTCACGCAATCGAGTCGGTGGACGTCGACTTCTCCGGGGCGACGACGCAGCACTTCCGGATCGGCGGCGCGACTGTCGCGGTCCCCGGGGCGGCGCTCGGGCTCGAGCAGGCGCAACGCTCCTACGGGACGCTTGCGTGGCGGGACCTGTTCGCGCCTGCGATCGAGCTCGCGCGCAACGGGGTGGAGCTGACGTCGGGGCAGGCGTATCTCCACGAGATCCTCGACCTCATTCTCCGCCACACGCCGGAGGCGCGAGCGATCTACGAGCGCGAAGACGGGGAGGGTCTCGTGCTCGGCGACGTGCTCGTCCAGCGCGACCTCGCGGCGACGCTGGAGCTGATCCGCGACGGCGGCGCGCGTGTCCTCTACGAGGGTGGACTGGCGCACGCGATCGTCGACCACGTTCGCGCGAGCGACGGTGCGTTGACCGAGCGCGACCTCGCCGAGTACCGGGTCATCCGCCGGCGTCCGGTTCGGGCCGGCTTTCGCGACCACGAGTTCCTGTCCAACCCACCGCCGTCGGCGGGCGGCTCCCTGATCGCGTTCGGGCTCGGCGTGCTCGACGACGTCGGCACCGCGGGAGGCGCTGAGGCGATCGATGCGCTCGCGCGCGTCATGGGGGAGCAGCAGCGTGTGCTCGCCGACGGCTTTCACGCCGCGCTTCGGAATGGCGGTCTCGCACGCGTCCTTGCACGGCACGGCGGCGTCGTCAACCGTGGGACGACGCACATCTCGGTCCTCGACGCTGCGGGGAACGCCGCGTCGATGACCGCCTCGACGGGTGCCGGCTCGGGGGTCGTCGTCCCGGGCACGGGCATCCACCTCAACAACATGATCGGCGAGTTCATCGACGGCGGGACGCGTCGGGCAGGGATGCGGCTGTCGTCCGGGATGAGCCCGTCGCTCGTCCTGCGCAGCGGCCGCCCGCGCCTGGTCGTCGGCAGCGCGGGGTCGTTCCGGCTGCGCGGCGCCGTCATGCAGGTGGTCGTCAACGTCGTGCAGCACGGACTCGACGTACGCGAGGCGATCGAGCGTCCACGCGTGCATCTCGACGAGGAGAACGTCCTCCAGTGCGAAGGCGGCAACGATCGGGCCGAGGTCGACCGGCTCGAGGCGATGGGTTGGGACGTCGCGCGCTGGGACGACCGGAACCTCTATTTCGGCGGCGCCGCCGCCGTGGAGCTGGCGGGAGACGACCGGCTCGCGGCGGCCGGCGACCCGCGCCGCGGCGGTGCGGGCGTGGTGGTCGAGTGAGCTTTGTCGTCCGGCGAGCGGATCCGGCGGACGCGCAGGAGCTCAAGCGGCTCGGCGACGAGGTCGCGGCCGAGCCCGAGGGCTGGCTGGCGACGCTCGACGGTTGGCGCAGCGTCGGTGACGAACGACGCTACCTGCGCGCGATCCGGCGCTATCCGCACGCGGCGGTCTTCGTCGCGGAGACGGACGAGGGACACATCGTCGGTCGCCTGTCGGTCGCGCGTGACCAGCATCCGGCGAGCCGTCATGTCGCGGACCTCGGCCTGATGGTCGCGCAGTCGCATCGTCGGCAGGGGATTGGATCGGCGTTGCTGGATGCGGCCGTGGGCTGGGCGCGGGCGAACGACATCCGCAAGCTCGAGCTGCACGTCTTCCCGCACAACGAGGCCGCGATCGCGCTGTACGACCGTTTCGGCTTCACGCGTGAGGGCTACCGCACGGCTCACTACCGGCAGGGCGACCACTTCGTCGACGCGATCCTGATGGCGTACGAGCTCAAACGGAGCCCCTCGCAGGACTGAGCGGCGCAGCGCGCGTCTCTCCCCCACCCAGGGTGGGGAGATGCCCGCCACCCTCGGGCTCGACGATACCGGTCAGAGGCGCGCCCATCTGCGCCGCGGGCGCGCCGATTCTCAGCTCGGCTGCTCGGGCTCCCCGACCTGCAGACGGAGCTCGAGCTCCCGCGCGAACTTCCGACGCTCGACGACGGCCGCTTCCTCGCCCTCGAGGAACCGCTCGCGGTCGTCGAGGCGGCCCTCGCGCTCGTCGAGCTCGGCCTCCCGCAGCAGGACACGCTCCACCTCGTTCGCGCGTCGCCGAAGCGCGTGCTCACGCTCGGCGTGCTCGGCGACCGCGGTCGTGAGCCACGCGCCGCGCTCGTCGAGCTCGCGCGCGGTCTGCTCGAGCGCCGCCCGCCGCTCCTCGAGCTCCACCTCGCGGAGGGCGATCGCCGACAACCGCCGCTCGAGCTCCCGCGCGTCGCGACGCTCGTTCGCCAGCCGTGTCTCCGCGACCGCGAGCTTCGCGGCGCGGCGGTCGAGCCGCTCCTCGGCCGCGCGCTGACGCTCCTCGGCCTCGGCGACCTGCTCTTCCCTGTTGTCCGCCGCGCGCTCGCGCGCCTGCACGGCCTCGAGCCGAGGTTCGAGCGCGCGCTCCGCCTCGTCGACGCGCCGGCGCTGCGTCTCCAGCCGTGTGGCGAGCTCGTCGAGCGCCGCCGCACGCCTGTCGATCTGGACGCTCAGCACGTCCTGGAGCCTTTCTCGCTCCTCGACGTCCGCCAGCCGGACCGCGAGCTCGGTCCGTTCGTCCTCGATTGCCTTCGTCGCCGACTCGCGCACCTCGAGCGCCGCATCGGCCGAGGCGATCCACTGGCCGCGCTCGTCGAGCTCGATCGCCTTGGTGCGAATCTCGCGCTCCTGCTCCTCTGCCAGCTGCAGCAGGCCGCGTGCCTTCTCCGCCTCCGCCTCCGCGACCCGCAACGCACGCTCCCGCTCGCGGAGCGCCTCCTTCTGCTCGGCGAGCTCCTGCTCGCGAGCGGAGATGCTCTCCGAGAGGACTGCGAGCTCTTGGCTGCGCTGCTCGAGCTCCGTGCCGAGCTGCTCGAGTCGGGCAGACCGGACCTCCAGCTCCGCTGATCGCCTCTTGATCGTCTCGTTGAGGAGACGCTCGCGCTCGGTGAGGGCTGCCCAGGCCTCGCCGATCTCACGCTGGTCGGCCATGCCTGAAGTTTGGCAGTGGACGGCGACGATCCTGCTTCAGCCGCGGCCGACCCGCTCGATCAGAGTCGCCGCCGTGACCGTCCCAGGGGCCGATCGAAGGCGTTCCGAGAGCGCCTGAAGGCGGGCCCGTGGCGCATCGTCGCCGACGAGCTTGTCGACGGCGCTCCGCAACTCGTCCGGCTCGTGCTCGTACGTCGCGAGCCGCACGCCGAGGCCGAGCTCGTCGACGCGCTGTGCGTTGTCGTACTGATCCCAGAAGAGAGGGAGCACGACCATCGGCTTCCCGAAGTGGAAACACTCGGTCACGGTGTTGTTGCCACCGTGCGTGATCACGAGGTCGACGTGCGGGAGGATCGTGGTCTGCGGGAGGAACTCTGCACCACGCATGTTGTCGGCCAGGGTGAGCTCCCCGTGCTGAGGCCCCTTCGAGACCACGAAACGGTGAGGCGTGTCGGCGAGTGTCTCGACGAGCCGTCGCATCAGCTCGACGTCCGCCGAGCCGAGGCTCCCGAGACTCAGGTACACGAGGGCGCCGTCGCCGTGGAAGCCGTCGAGCTCCGGCCACTCGTCGTCGCTCGAGCGCACACAGCTGTCGAGTCGTTGCCACGCCGGCTCGAGCGGGCGCTCCCGCGTGTAGTCCGCATCTTCCGGATAGACGTAGAGGTTGAGCCATGGCGACTCGTGGATGAACTCGAGTTCCGGAAGGCTCGGCGCACCGCTCGCACGCATGAATCCGTCGAACGTCTCCCAGAGGGGGCGATGCAGGCGCTCGTACTCCGCTCTGAACTCGTCCCAGCCGTTCCGCTCGTGGCTCGGATAGCCGGAGAACACCGGCGGCACCCCCGCGTCCTTCAGCTCGCACGGGTTGCACGAGACGATGCGCACCCACGGGCGACCGCTTGCCGGCAGCGCCGCGAAGCCGACGACGTTGTCCTCGACGACGACGTCCGGATCGACTTCGCCGAGTATTTCGCGGAGGCGAGGCTCGACGTACGCTGCGCCGTCGACGAGCGCGTGCCACGTCGGCAGGATGAATCCCTCCAGCTGCTCGATCGTCGGCCGGCGAAAGACGGGCGCCGTCTCACGGATGAAGTCCGTCCAAAACTGTCCCGGCGCCTCCTCCTGCTCCGGCTCGGGTGCGAGGCGCATCAACCGTTCTTCGAATCCCTTCGCCTCGAGCGTCCCCGCAAACGACTCCTCGACGACGAAGACGACGCGATGGCCGCGGCGGCGGAGCACGTCGCCGATGCCGACGCAGTTGTTGGTCGGGCCGTAGGCGCCTTCGGGGAAGAAGACGATCGTCAACCGCTCGCCCGCCGTCATGCGCGGAGTCTCGCTCCTACGAGCGGTGAACGCCCATCGTGATCGTCGCGACGTACCCCCTGCCGTGCTTGCGGACGGAGAGCAACGACTGCCTGCCGCCGTTGCGGAAGACCGAGTCGGTCGCGTTGCGCGTGTCGCGTCCGGGGCGCTCGTCATAGGGCGCTCGCTCGTAGACCGCGTCGGTGAGCGCGTCGCGGAAGTAGAGCTGGCCCGTGTGCACGACGTTCCCGCCGATGTGCACCTTGACGTGGATGTGCACGGTCCTGCCGGGATACCAGCCCGGGTAGATCGTCTTGAAGCTCGCCAGGCCTTTCGCGTTCGTCCGCTGGATCCCGCGCAGGAACGTGCGGTTGGCGGAGCCTGCGCCGAAGCCCGAGTAGACGCCGCCGGCATCCGCGTGCCAGACGTCGACGGCGGCGCGTGCGATCGGCCCGCAAGTCGACGCATCGACGACGATAGCCCGCAGCGTCAGCGGGACACCCGGCTTGCCATCGGTGATGTCGTGCCGGATCCGCTCGCCCGCGATGTAGTACGGGCCTTCGGTCTGCTCCGGCGTGAGCACGCAGGCGACTGCGCCGGAGGCGACGCCTGCCGGCCGGACGCTCTGCTCGAAAGCGCTGTCCGCGACGCTTGCACGCAGGCCGGTCAGTCCGAGCACGCCGGCGACGAAGCCGCCGATGCGCACGAGCGAGGTGCGGCGCGTGAGGGGTCCGTCGGACACGACCGCGACGCTAGCGCCTCGCGCTAAGAGCGGCATAAGAACAGCGGCGTCTCAGGCAAGCGCCTCGGCGACCGCCTCCAGGCTCTCGAGGTTGTGGCCGCTGAGGAAGTCGTCGACGTGCGGAAGCGCAGCGTGCATGCCGCGGGCGAGCGGCTCGTACATCGGGTCCTCCTTCAGCGGATTGAGCCAGACCACGCGGTACGCGAGCCGGGAGAGCTGTGCCATCTGGTCGGCGAGCAGCTCCGGGTCGCCGACGTCGAGCCCGTCCGAGCAGATGACGACGACCGCGCCGCGCGCTGCACCCGTCCGCACGAGCGCGCGCACGGACTCGCCTATGCGCGTGCCGCCGTTCCAGTCGACGACCTCCGCCGCTGCGCGTTGCAGCGCATCCTCAGGGTCGGAGCTTGCAAGCGCACGCGTGACGCAGGTCAGGCGAGTGCCGAAGCAGTACGCCTCCCAACGCGCGTCCGTCCGCAACGCCGCGTGCGCGAACAGCACGAGCGCGCGCGAGTAGTCCGCCATCGAGCCCGAGACGTCGAGCAGCAGCAGGAGCCGGCGCTGTCTGCGACGCCGCGTCCGCCACGCGCGCTCGACCGGCTCGCCGCCGGTGCGGAACGAGCGACGCAGCGTCCGCCGAAGGTCCGGCGTGCCTGCGCGAGCCGGAACGCGGCGACGTGTTCGTCGCTTCGGCACGCTCAGCCTGAGCCCCTGCATCAGCTTCGCGATCTCGGCGAGCTCGTCGTCGGAGAGATCGGCGAAGCTCCTCGTGCGCAACAGCTCGACCGGGCTCGCGAGTGCGACCTCCTCCGGCTCGATCGCGACGCGAAGCCCTATTGGCGGCTCCGCGACCACGCCCTGGAACACGCGGTCGTAGACCGGGATCTCCTCGGGGCGTGAGACGAGCGTGAGCCGTCCCGCCCAGTAGAGGTCGGTCGGCTCGAGTGCGGCGGCCGCGCGGCAGAAGTCGGCGACCCGGCCCGGGCCTGCGCGAAGGCCTTCTTCGCGCAGCGCCCGCGCGAACTCGACGAGGCGCGCGACCTCGTCAGGCACTGAAGAGCTCAGCCTCGGCGCGGCGCAGGTCGTCGTGGTTCTTCAGCGCCCAGCCCAGCGTCTCGCGCGCCGGCGCGCCCACCGCGTCGTCCGCGCCGAGCAGAGCCAGCGCGCGTGCCCAGTCGATCGCCTCCGCGACGCCCGGCGGCTTCGCCAGGTCGAGGGCCCGTAGCTCCGAGACCGCGGTCGCCACCGACCGCGCCAGCGTCTCCGTGACGTCGGGCGCGCGCAGCCGCACGATCGCGATCTCCCGCTCGAGCGGCGGAAAGTCGATCCAGTGGTAGAGGCAGCGCCGCTTGAGGGCGTCGTGCAGCTCGCGCGTGCGGTTCGAGGTGACGATTACGACGGGCGGGCGCTCGGCGGCGATCGTGCCGAGCTCGGGCACCGTCACGCTGTAGTCCGAGAGCACCTCGAGCAGGAACGCCTCGAACTCGTCGTCGGCGCGGTCGAGCTCGTCGATCAGCAGCACAGCGCCCGAGCCGGCGCGGAGCGCGCGCAGCAGCGGCCGCTCGAGCAGGAACTCCGGGCCGTAGAGCTCCGACACGTGCTCGCGTACCTCGCCGGCCTGCAGCGCGCGTGCGTACAGGAGTTGACGCGCGTAATCCCATTCGTAGAGAGCCTGCGACGCGTCGATTCCCTCGTAGCACTGCAGCCGGATCAGCTCGACGTCGAGCAACCGCGCGAGCGTCTTGCCGACCTCGGTCTTGCCGACGCCTGCCTCGCCCTCGAGCAGCAGGGGCCGCTCGAGGGCGAGCGCGAGGTAGACCGCCGTGGCGAGACCGTGGTCGGCGAGGTACGAGTCGGACTCGAGCGCGCGCTCGACCTCTGCGACAGAACCGAACGTCATCGACGCATCGTAGGACGTGCAAACGCCCCCGGGCGAGGGGTATTGTCGGGCGCAGGAGAGAGCAACACCGGGGCCAAGGAAGGGAGGCCGGAGAGTCGTGTATCCCGCGAGTTTCGAGTACTTCGCGCCGACGACGCTCGACGAGGCGCTCGAGATCATCGGGCGCTACGACGAGGGTGAAGCGAAAGTGCTCGCCGGAGGGCAGAGCCTCATCCCGTTGATGAAGCTCCGGTTCGCATCACCGCGTGCGCTGGTCGACATCAACGGCGTGTCCGAGCTCGACACGATGACCGAGGCAGGCGGCGGCCTGCGGATCGGCGCGTTGACGCGGCACAAGGAGTGCGAGCGATCCGAGCTGCTCCACGGCCGCTTCGGCGCGCTCGGGGACGCGGCGCCGCAGATCTCCGATCCGATCGTGCGCAACCGTGGCACCGTCTGCGGCTCGCTCGCGCACGCCGACCCGCAGGGCGACTGGGGATCGGTGATGCTGGCGGTCGGCGCGGACGTCGAGGCGCGAGGGCCGGACGGGGCGCGCACGATCCCGATCGAGGAGCTCTTCGACGGCCCGTTCACGACGACGCTCGCCCCGAGCGAGGTCGTGACTGCCGTGACCATCCGCGATCCCGGCGCGAAGTCGGGTGGCACGTACATGAAGCTCGAGCGGAAGGTCGGTGACTTCGCCACCGTCGGTGTCGCCGTCCACCTCTCCTTCGACAACGGCACCGTCGGCCGCGCGGGCATCGGCCTGACGGGCGTCGGGCCGACGAACGTCAAGGCGACTGCCGCGGAGGCGGCGCTCGTCGGCGCGACGCTCGACGACGCGACGATCGAAGAGGCTGCACGGCTTGCGGCCGAGGCAGCCGAGCCACACGACGACGTGCGCGGCACGGTCGAGTACAAGCGCAACGTCGTGCGCGTCTTCACCGAGCGAGGCCTCCGAAAGGCGGCGGAAGGGAGCACGTCATGACCGAGGTGATCGCACCGCTCGAAGGCGCGATCACGCGCCCGATCACGATCGACGTGAACGGAACGCCGCGATCCGCAGTCGTCGAGACGCGCCTGCTACTCGTCCATTTCCTCCGCGAGACGCTCGGAATGACGGGCACGCACATCGGCTGCGACACGACGAGTTGCGGCGCATGCACTGTGTTGCTCGACGGCGTGCCGGTGAAGTCGTGCACCGTCTTCGCCGTGCAGGCCGAGGGCCACGACGTCACGACCGTCGAAGGGCTCGAGAGCGCCGACGGGCTCCATCCCATCCAACAGGCCTTCCACACGGAGCACGGCCTGCAGTGCGGCTTCTGCACGCCGGGGATGATGTTGACCTCGGTCGCGCTGCTACGGGACAACCCGAACCCGACCGACAAGGAGATCCGCTGGGCGCTCTCCGGCAACGTCTGTCGCTGCACGGGCTACCAGAACATCGTCAAGTCGGTGCACGCAGCCGCGGCGATCCTCACCGGAGAGGTGAGCTAGCGATGGCGACGACCGAGATCCGCGGCATTGGCCACTCCGTCGAGCGCAAGGAGGACGCACGCTTCATCCGCGGCAAGGGGAACTACGTCGACGACATCAAGCTCCCGGGCATGCTCCACCTGGAGCTGTTGCGCAGCCCGTTCGCGCACGCGCGGATCAACTCGATCGACACGTCGCGCGCGGCCGCGTTGCCCGGGGTGATCGCAGTCGTCACCGGCGAGCTGATGGCGCAGCACAACCTCGCGTGGATGCCGACGCTGTCCGGCGACACGCAAGCCGTGCTCGCCACCGACAAGGTGCGCTTCCAGGGCCAGGAGGTCGCGGCCGTCGTCGCCGAGAGCGTGTATGTCGCGAAGGACGCGCTCGAGCTGATCGACGTCGACTACGAACCGCTTCCCGCGGTGACGACGCCGCAGCAGGCGCTCGAGGCCGATGCGCCGTTGATCCGCGACGAGAAGGAAGGGCAGACGGACAACCGCATCTATCACTGGGAGGCCGGGGACAAGGAGGCGACGGACAAGGCGTTCGCCGATGCGGACAAGGTCGTCTCGCTCGACACCTTCTACCCGCGTTGCCATCCGTCGCCACTCGAGTGCTGCGGCTGCGTCGCGGACGTCAACCCGGCAACGGGCGAGGCGACCGTGTACATGACCTCGCAGGCGCCGCACGCGCACCGGACGCTCTTCGCCATCGTCGCGGGGCTCCCCGAGCACAAGATCCGGATCGTCTCGCCGGACATCGGCGGCGGCTTCGGCAACAAGGTCCCGATCTATCCGGGCTACGTCGTCGCGACCGCCGCGTCGCTGCTGCTCGGCCGGCCGGTGAAGTGGATCGAGGACCGCACCGGCAACCTGATCTCGACCGGCTACGCGCGCGACTACCACATGCGCGGCGAGCTCGCGGTCAAGGACGGGAGGATCACGGGCCTGCGAACGACGCTGCTCTCCGACAACGGCGCGTTCTACGCGGACGCGCAGCCGACGAAGTTCCGGGCGGGCCTCTTCCACATCGTCACCGGCTCGTACGACATCCCCGCGGCGCACGTCGTCGCCGACGGTGCGTACACGAACAAGGCGCCCGGTGGTGTCGCGTACCGCTGCTCGTTCCGCGTCACCGAGGCGTCGTATTTGATCGAGCGGCTCGTCCAGACCGCCGCGTACGAGCTCGGCGTCGATCCCGCGGAGTTCAGGATGGACAACTTCATCAAGCCGGAGCAGTTCCCGTACGAGTCGGCGACCGGCTTCCTCTACGACTCGGGCGACTACCCGGCGGCGATGAAGCTCGCACTCGAGAAGCTCGGCTACGACGACCTGAAGCGGGAGCAGGAGGAGGCGCGCAAGGAGGGCCGCCTGATCGGGATCGGCATCGCGTCCTTCACGGAGGTCGTCGGCGCGGGACACGGCAAGGACTACGACATCGCCGGCCTCCGCATGTTCGACTCCGCCGAGCTCCGGGTGCATCCGACCGGCAAGGCGATCCTCAAGCTCGGCGTGCGCTCGCAGGGACAGGGTCACGAGACGACGTTCGCGCAGATCGTCGCCGAGGAACTCGGCATCCCGCCCGAGGACGTCGAGGTGCGCGAAGGCGACACCGACAACACGCCGTACGGGTTGGGCACCTATGCGAGCCGCTCGACGCCCGTTGCGGGCGCGGCGACCGCAGTCATTTCGCGCAAGCTGCGCGACAAGGCGCGGACGATCGCTGCGCACCTGCTCGAGGCGTCCGAGGACGACCTCGAGTGGGAAAAGGGCGCGTTCCACGTCAAGGGGGCGCCGGACCGGTCGACGACGATCCAGGACGTCGCGTTCGCCGCGTACACGAATCTGCCGGACGGGGTCGAAGCTGGCCTCGAAGGCGTCCACTACTACGACCCGCCGAACATGACGTTCCCGTTCGGAACCTACGCCGTCGTCGTCGAGGTCGACCGCGGCACGGGCGAATGGAAGGTGAAGCGGGTCGTGGCAGTGGACGACTGCGGCGTGCGGATCAACCCGATGATCGTCGAGGGTCAGATCATGGGCGGACTGACCGAGGGATTCGGGATCGCCGCCATGGAGCTGATCACGTTCGACGAGGAAGGGAACTGCATCGGCGCGAACTTCATGGACTACCTGCTGCCGACGGCGTGGGAGACGCCAGAGTTCGAGCTCGGCGAGACAGTCACGCCGTCGCCGCATCATCCGATCGGCGCGAAGGGCGTCGGCGAGTCGGCCACCGTCGGCTCGCCCGCGGCGTACGTCAACGCGGTCGTCGATGCGCTCGCGCACGCCGGCATCCGAAACCTCGAGATGCCCGTCACCTCCGACAAGGTCTGGGCGGCGCTCCAGGAGGCTGGGCTGGCTGAGTGAACGTGCTCGTCGAGGCGGGGAAGCTCGCCGCAGAGGGAAGGCCGTTCGCCCTTGCGACGGTCGTGAACGTCGAGCGGCCGTCGTCCGCGCGGCGCGGCGACCACGCGCTCGTGACCGCGGACGGCACGCTCCGTGGTTGGGTAGGCGGTGCCTGCACCGAGCCAGGCGTGATCCGCGAGTCGCTCGAGGCGCTCGCCGACGGTGACATCCGGTTGGTTCGGATCGAGAGCGGGTGCGCGTCGGAAGGTGCCGTCGAGCTGTTGATCGAGCCACAACGTGCGGCGTTCCGGCTCGCAGTCGTCGGCCACGCACCCGCGGCGCGCACGCTGCGCGAGCTGGCCGGCGTGCTCGGTTGGCAGACGACCGAGCGGATCGACGGCGCGGAGGCGGTCGTGATCGCCTCGATGGGCCGTGAGGACGAAGCGGCGCTCGAGACCGCCCTTGCCTCGGGGGCGGGTTACGTCGGTCTCGTCGCGAGCTCGAAGCGCGCGACGGCGGTGCTCGCCGAGCTGCGAGCCGACGGCGTTGACGAGGAGTCGCTCGCGCGCGTGCGGAGCCCGGCCGGGCTCGACCTCGGCCCTTCGAGCCAGGAGGAGATCGCGGTCGCGATCCTCGCCGAGGTCGTCGCGTGGCGGCATACGCGAGACTCGCCCGTCGACCTCGTCGAGGAAGCGGTCGACCCGATCTGCGGCATGACGGTCGCCGTCGCTGGAGCGCGCTACACGCTCGACCGCGACGGCACGACGCTCTACTTCTGCGGTCCCGGCTGCCTGCGCAAGTTCGAGGCAGCGACCGTTTGACGGTGTTCGCCGCGGTCGGATGAAGCTCGAGAACTCGTTCGAGGTCCCGGCTTCGCCCGAGGAAGCATGGGCGTTGCTGATGGACGTCCCGCGGATCATCCCGTGCATGCCGGGCGCCAAGCTCGACGAGACGGTCGACGACGAGAACTGGAAGGCGACGATGGCGGTGAAGCTCGGGCCGATCTCGCTCTCGTTCGCCACCGACGTCAAGCGCGAGGAGGCGGACGATGCGGCGCGACGCGCGAAGCTGTCCGCGCGCGCGAAGGAATCGCGCGGCCGCGGCAGCGCACAGGCGACGATCGAGTCGACGCTGACCGCGCAGAACGGCGGCACGCGTGTCGACATCGTCACCGACCTCGCGCTGTCGGGCGCAGTCGCGCAGTACGGCCGCGGCATCGTCGCGGACGTCTCTTCACAGCTCGTGACCAAGTTCGCGGACTGCCTGAAGGCGCAGCTCGCGGCCAGTCCTGAGGAGGCACGTGCCGCGGTCGAGCAGCAGTCGGCCCCTGTGGGTGGGCTGCGCCTCGGCCTCGGCGCGCTCTGGCGGTCGCTCGGCCGAATCTTCCACCGCGGCAACCGCGGCTAACCGAGGTCCGTCGACGCGGAGTGACGCTTACGCGTCCGCGCGCGGGCGGCTGATCCAGACGAGGTCGCCGATCGAGAGACCGAGTCCCTCGAGCGCGTTCGCGGGATTGCCGCGGACGATCGTCAGCCAGCCCCGCGGATCGAAGATCACGCCGTACTCGCCGGGCTCGAAGTCCGCGTACGTGCTGCCGCGCCTCGCCCGAGCGGAGCCCGCGACCGCGGCCACTTCGACGCCGTCGGCATCGTCGAGGCCCGCCGCTGCGAGATGGGACTCGCGCACGTTCAGCTGGACGTTGCCGAACCGGTTGAAGTCGATCACCTCGCACTGGATCTTCCCGGCCTCCGTCTCCGGCTCCGCCATCGTCAGCTCGGCGAGCGTGGACGGATCGAGCTCCGGTCCGAGCTCGTCGAGCGACATCCCGGCGGCGAGGTGCGCGGTCGCAGGGCACATGGTGTCGCGCGTCCGGAACGACGGCGCGATCGGCTCGGTGATCACGGCCGTCGACGCAATCTCCACGGCTTTCCGGACGCCGCCGTCGACGCGCCACGCGGGTGAGAGAAGGCCGTTGTCCGGGCCGACCATCAGACGACCGCCAGCGGTCTCGACGGCGACCTCGCGGTCCTTGCCGACGTTCGGGTCGACGACCGCGAGCACGACCGCCTCCTCGGAGATGTAGGGGAGGGAGTCCGCGAGCAACAGCGCGCCCGACGAGACATGGAGCGGGCGGATGAAGTGCGAGAGGTCGACGATCGGACTCGCCGGGGAGATCCGACGCATGACCGCGTGACAGATTCCGACCCATTCACTGGAGAGGCCGAAGTCGCTGATGAAGACGATCGGGCGGGCGCCGGGCGGCATCGTCGCTCAGCATCCTCCGAGCAGGCGATCGATGCAACTTCGTGGTGCGGCGGCGTGTCCGGCATTATCGTGGGCAGCGAGTGGATGCTGGACCACAGACCTGGCACTATGGCCTCGTCGCCAAGTGGTGGGCCGAGTTCAACGACGACTTTCGCCCGCACGAGATTGCGTACTTCCAGCGGCACGTCGAGCGCGGTCAGCCTGCGCTCGACGTCGGTTGCGGCACGGGGCGCCTGCTGTTTCCGTTTCTCCGCGCCGGGCTCGACGTCGACGGCTGCGACGTCTCCGCGGACATGATCGAGCTGTGCCGCGAGCGGGCCGGGCGCGAGGGGTTCTCTCCGGCGCTCTTCGTCCAGCCGATGCACGAGCTGGACCCGCCTCGGCGGTATCGGACGATCTACGTCTGCGGCGCGTTCGGGCTCGGCAGCACGCGTGAGCAGGACAGGCAAGCGCTGACACGTTTCCGCGAGTGCCTCGAGCCCGGCGGGACGCTGCTGGTCGACATCGAGGTGCCGTACGCCGATCCGCGGCAGTGGCGTTCCTTCCTGCCGGCCGAACGGAGCGAGTTGCCCGGTGAGCTGAAGCCGCCGCGCGAGCTGAAGCGTGCGTCCGACGGTTCCGAGCTCGGGATCAGCTCGCGCCTCGTCGAGCTCGATCCGCTCGAGCAACGCGGCACGCTCGAAATCCGTATCGAGGAGTGGCGTGATGGGGCGCTGGAGGAGGCCGAAGAGCGTTTGCTCACGTTCAACCTCTACTTCAAGTACGAGCTCCAGATGATGCTCGAGCGCGCGGGCTTTTCGTCGGTCGTGGTCGAAGGCGACCACAACGACGCGCCGCCGACACCGGACGACGAGTTCCTCGTCTACGTCGCTCGGGCGAGCTCGCCCGAGTGATGTCGGTCAGCCGGCGGGCGTGACGGCCGTCGGCGTGACGAGCACGTCGCCAGTCCTCGCACCGAGTGGGACGGTGGTGCCGTTGAGCGCGGCGTCGAGGTTCCACGGCGCGCCGATGCGGATCCAGAGCCTGCGCCCGACGAAGCGAACCGTGGCGGCCTGCTGGAGCGTCCCGACGTAGAGCTCGCGTCCCGACTGGGAGCCCAGGCGGACGTCGAGCCAGCTCGGACCGCGTGTCGCGACGAAGCGGATCCTCGCGATCGTCGACGGTGCAGGCGTAGGCTCGACCGGTCGGACGAGCGTCGTCGTCCGCGCGACCGACCCGGTCGTCGTCGCGACAGACGACGTGAGCGGTGGGACGAGGGCCGGAGTGGTGGGTCCGCCCGACCGCGTGAGTTGCCAGCCGATCAGCGCGAGCAGGATCCCGATCGGGATCGCTGCGAGACGGAAGTCGCTCCACGACCGCCGCTTTCTCACCAGCACGGGACGGGTCGTCTGGATCATCTCCTCGTGCACGAACCGGCTGTCGTACTCGTCGACGAAGCGCTGCGCGTCGAGCCCCAAGTGGTCGGCGTACGCCCGGAGGAAGCCTCTTGCGTAGGCGGTTCCGGGGAGGAGGTCGAACCGCTCCTCCTCGAGCGCGCTGAGGTACCGCGCGCGGATGTGGGTGGCGTTCTCGACATCGAGCAGCTCGAGGTCTCGGCGCATGCGCGCCTCGCGAAGACTGCTGCCGATCTCGAACACGGGCGAAACTCCTGACTGCGGTGCCGATAGTGTCGCGCGTGACGCGCCGCTGCGCCAGGTCGTGGCGTCGCTGACGACGCAGGCCTCCCCGTTCTACGCTTCTCGCATGAGTGTTTGCCCGGTTTGCGGCCACGAGAACGAGTCGCGGGCGCGGTTCTGCTCAGAGTGCGGGATCGCCCTCGCGGGCCCGCGGCGGGACGCGCGCGCGGAGCGCAAGGTCGTGACCGTCGTCTTCGCCGACCTCGTCGGTTTCACGGCACAGTCCGAGCAACTCGATCCTGAGGACGTGCAAGCCCTGCTGGCTCCTTATCACGTGCGCCTGCGCACGGAGCTCGAACGCTTCGGGGGCACCGTCGAGAAGTTCATCGGCGACGCGGCGATGGCGTTGTTCGGCGCACCTGTCGCGCACGAGGACGATCCCGAGCGCGCGGTTCGAGCCGCACTGGCGATCCGTGACTGGATCGCCGAGGAGGGAAAGCTCCAGGTGCGGATCGGCGTGAACACCGGCGAGGCGATCGTCAACCTCGGTGCGCGTCCGGATTCGGGCGAAGGAATGGCCGCCGGCGACATCGTCAACACGGCAGCGCGCATCCAGTCGGCCGCCCCGGTCAACGGCATCCTCGTCGGCGAGGTCACGCAACGTGCGACCGCGCAGACGATCGACTACCGCGAGCAGACGACGGTCGCCGCGAAAGGCAAGGACGCGCCGGTTCCTGTGTGGGAAGTCGTCCAGGCAAGATCCCGCTTCGGCGTCGACGTGACGCCGAAGGTCCTCACCGAGCTCGTCGGTCGTGTGCGCGAGCTCGACCTGCTGAAGGGCGCGTTCGTCCGTGCGCGCGACCAGCGGTCGCTCGAGCTCGTGACGCTCGTGGGTGTCCCCGGGATCGGCAAGAGCCGGCTCGTCGTCGAGCTCTTCGCCACGCTCGACCGGGGCGAGTTGAGCACGGACCTCGTGTACTGGCGCCAGGGCCGATCGTTGCCGTACGGAGAGGGCGTCAGCTACTGGGCGCTCGCGGAGATGGTGAAGGCGCACGCAGGGATCCTCGAGACCGACAGCGCTGCCGACGCAGAGGCGAAGTTGACGCGGGTGCTCGACGGATCACTCGAGACGGACCTCGACTGGGTCCGATCACATCTACACCCGCTCGTCGGGCAGGCGTCCGTCGCAGGCGGCGGCTCGCGCGACGAGGCGTTCGCCGCGTGGCGTCGGTTCTTCGAGAGCCTTGCCGAGCAACAACCACTCGTTCTGGTCTTCGAGGACGTCCACTGGGCAGACGACGGCCTGCTCGACTTCATCGAGCATCTCGTCGACTGGGTGCGAGACGTGCCCGTGCTCGTCCTCTGCACCGCCCGGCTGGAGCTTCTCGAGCGGCGGCCGACCTGGGGCGGCGGCAAGCTCAACGCGGCGACGGCGGCGCTCGCGCCCCTGACGGACGAGGAGACGGCGGTGCTGATCGCCAGGTTGAGCGAGCGTCCGTTGCTCCCCGCGGAGACGCAGGCGGCACTCCTCGCGCGCGCGGGCGGCAACCCGCTCTACGCCGAGCAGTACGTTCGCATGCTCGCGGAGCTGCACGAGGGGGAGGAGCTGCCGTTGCCGGAGACCGTGCAGGGAATCGTCGCCGCACGTCTCGATGCGCTCCCGGTCGAGGAGAAGTCCCTGCTCCAGGACGCGGCGGTGATCGGCAAGGTCTTCTGGCTCGGAAGCCTCGCCGGCGTCGGGTCGGGCGACGACGACCTGGAGCAGCGGCTGCACGTGCTCGAGCGCAAGGAGTTCGTGCAACGCGCACGGCGGACATCGGTCGAGGGCGAGGCGGAGTTCGCGTTCAAGCACGTGCTCGTCCGCGATGTCGCGTACGGGCAGATCCCTCGAGGCGACCGGGCAGAGAAGCACCGGCTCGCCGCCGAGTGGGTCGAGTCACTGGGTCGTCCAGAGGACCACGCGGAAATGGTCGCCCACCACTACCGCAACGCACTCGAGCTCGCATGGGCTGCCGGTCAGAGCGTAGACGCACTCTCGGCGAAGGCGCGCGTCGCGCTCCGCGAGGCGGGCGATCGCGCGGCGTCGCTCAGCGCGCTCACCCGGGCGGAGCGCTACTACGCGGAGGCGCTGGCCCTCGCCGGAGAGGACGATCGCGAGCGCTTCGAGCTCCTCTTCAGGCAGGGGCGGGTGAAGTACCTCTACGACAACGGCGGTGTGGAGGAGCTCACCGAGGCGCGCGCGGGTCTCCTGCGACTCGGGGACCGCGAGGCGGCCGCCGAAGCCGCCCTGATGCTGGCGGACATCGCCTGGAACCAGGGTGAGGGGGACCGGGTCGTCGAGCATCTCGACGACGCCCGCGCGCTGGTCGACGGCGCAGCGCCGTCGCGCGTGCAGGCTCTCGTGCTCAGCAACGTCTCGCGCTACGAGATGCTGGCCGAGCACCTCGAGACGGCGATCGAGGTCGGCCGCGAGGCGCTGCGGCTCGCCGAAGCGCTCGGGCTCGACCAGCTCCGCTCACACGCACTCAACAACATCGGCGTGGCGCGCAGCAGCATGGGCGATCGCCGCGGGCTCGACGACCTCGAGGAGAGCATCTCCCTCGCCAAGCGATCGGGCTCGGTTCCGGATCTCCTAAGGGCCCACAACAACCTGATTCCGCAACAGATGCTCTACGGCGAGCTGGCCCAGGCGCGCGTCAGCGCGGAGGAAACTCGCCGGCTCTCGGCGCACTTCGGGCATGGGGGGCAAGTGCGGTTCCTGGACGGCGGCCCCTTCATCGCACTTCCCTACATGATGGGACATTGGGACGAGGCACTCGAGCGTGCCGATGCGTTCCTCGCGGAGGTCGAGCGGGGCTCTCCGCACTACCAGACGGCCTTCTCCTCGTCGTATCGCGCGTTGATCCGGCTCGGCCGCGACGATGCCGTCGGTGCCGAGGCGGACATCGAGAGGGCGCTGGCGCGCGGGCGTCCGATCGGGGATCCTCAGACGCTCCAAACCGCGCTGTCGAGAGCGTCCTTCGTGTTCGTCTCGATCGGGAAGCCGGCACGCGCGCGAGAGACGTTGGAAGAGGCGCTCGAACGCCTAATCGGCGTGCGGAACCTTGGATTCTCGGGCATCGACCTGCATCTCCTCGCGTGGGCTGCGGTCGCGCTCGGTCGCGGGATGGACGTCCTCGCGACGATGGAGCGCGACTCCTTCGAGACGTCGTGGAACCGAACCGCGCGGGCAGTGATCTCGGGCGACCTGAGGCTGGCGGCCGAGGTCATGGGCGGCATCGGCGTGGCGACAGCGGAGGCGTTCTACCGACTGCAGGCCGCGGAGCAGCTCGTGCGCGAGGGGCGTCGTCGCGAGGCCGATGCGCAGCTCGTTCCGGCGCTCGAGTTCTACCGTTCCGTTTCGGCCGCGAGGTACATCCGGGAGGCCGAGGCCCTGCTCGCCGCGACCGCCTAGCGCCCGTCTGGTGCGGTCCTGACCGCGGACTAGACTGCCTCCTCCCGTGCCCGAGGCGCCGTTCGTC
>DASPSY010000118.1:0-2235 GCA_035623685.1 Gaiellaceae bacterium | reverse complement strand
TACGAGATCGTCCGCGGGACGGTCGCCGGAGATCGCGACGATGCCGTCTCAAACGCGAAGGCGCTCATCCGAGCAGAGCGTCGCCTCCATCTCTTCTTCGAGCCGGGTCTCCAGCGGACGATCCTCGCCGGGCCACGGCTCGTCCTTCACCTTGCGGACTGGACCTACTGGCTGGCCCAGTTCGTCGTCGTCGTCGTCGGGTTCGCCTGGGTCTACCTCCGCCGATATCCGATCTACCCGCGCTTTCGCAACGCGTTCATCCTCGCGAATACCGTCGGGCTGATCGTCTACCTCACGGTCCCGCTCGCACCACCGAGGCTCTTCCCGCAGGATGGGTTGGTCGACACCCTTCGCCGATACGAGGGCTTGAACATGCACAGCGGGATCGTTCGAGGGCTCGCAAACCAGTACGCGGCGATGCCCTCCCTCCACGCATGCGACGCGCTGATCGTCGGCATGATGCTCTGCGCCGCCACACGCCGCCGACCGCTGCGGTATGTGTTCCTCGCCTGGCCTCTGTGGGTGTCGTTCTCGCTCCTCGTCAGCGGGAATCACTTCTGGCTCGACATCGTGGCGGGGCTCGCGCTCGGAGCCGGAGCCCTGCTCGCGGCCTGGCTCGGCCCGACTCTTCCGCAGCGCATCAGGTCGGAAGAGCCCTCTCGGCCGTCTCCTGGCAGGCTGGCCACGTGAGCGCAGAACAGCCGGCGGCGATCCTGGAGCGCGACGAGACCGACGTTATGTTCGTGCGCGTCGCCGACGAGCAGCAGGCCATCACCCGTGCGTGGGCAGAGCTGGAGGATCGTGTCGGGTCACTCCGGGGCCTAAAGTTCTACGGCGCGTTCGACGCCGAGCGTCACGAATACCGCGCGTGCGTCCAGTTGCGCGACGACGACGATCCCGACGCTCTCGGCCTGGAGACCGGGACGCTCCACGGACGACGCTGCGCTCGCGTGCGGCTCGAAGGAGATCCGCCCGCCGTCTATGGGTTGATCGCGCCGACGTTCGAGACGCTCGCAAAGCGAAGCGACAGCGACCCCGAGAGGCCCGGGATCGAGTTCTACCGGCGCCGCGACGTGATCGATCTCCTGCTGCCGATCGTCTGAGCACTCCGCGGATGGGCGTCAAGCGAATCGGCTACGTTGACATGCGGACGCACGACGTCGAAGGCATGACGCGATTCCTTCGTGACTTCCTGGGGCTCGCGCGTGCAGGTGAGTCGATGAGTCGGTCGGCTCGGTCATCTACGACCGGGAGCTCAGATAGGCCGCGTTCTCCGGGGCGTAGCCACGCCAGTCGTTGTTGAAGTACGCGGACACGGTGCGTTCGCTCGCCCATTCGCGCAGCCGGTGACACCATTGGCCGAGGCTCCGATGCGTATAGCTCCCATCGCCGGGAGCGGCGTGGAAGCGCACGTAGACGAAATCGGCCGTCAGCTCGACCCGCCGGAGTCGTGGTCTCATCTTCGGAGCCGGCTTCTTCTTGCTCGCCTGTGCCCTGGTCGGCTTCGCGATCGGCGTGCACTCCGCCGCCCCCGCGTGGTGGCGGTGGGTGGCCGCACTCGCGGGAGTCGCGGGAATCGCTTCGGCGGCGTTCTTCCCGTCGTTCATTCTCGCGCTGCTGCTGCTCGCGCTCGGCATCGGACTCGTCGCCCACAAGTCCACGTCGGAGGAGGCCGCACCCGCGCCCGCCTGACGTCGACAGAACGGCCGAAGTCCTCGTCGCACCTAACACTTGAGGCGCGCCGTCGTCTGGTACACGGCGGGCACGATCACCGAAACCGGGATGGCGGTGATCGCGTCCGCGGTGCGCAGGGCCGGGGCGCGCTCCGAGGGCGCCCCGGCTCTTCAAACGGCCGCTCGGTCGAGCGTGCCCGGGCGCGCGCGACGGTCGCGACCGCGCGACGCGGGGAAGCTCGTGCGCTAGAGGATCAGATTAGTGTCGTCATCCTCGAGCCCGAGTCCGCGATCCCGCGAGCTGATCACGCCACCGGCACACGTGTCCCAGCGTCAACCAGCGGCAGCAACGCGATTTCCGCCACGTGGCTGGAGGGACATCCTCCTGCAGATCGCGCTGTGGTCCGTCTTCGCGGCCTCGTACGAGATCGTCCGCGGGACGGTCGCCGGAGATCGCGACGATGCCGTCTCAAACGCGAAGGCGCTCATCCGAGCAGAGCGTCGCCTCCATCTCTTCTTCGAGCCGGGTCTCCAGCGGACGATCCTCGCCGGGCCACGGCTC